>NZ_JBFTZW010000022.1:0-44461 GCF_056406555.1 Arthrobacter sp. P1_B4 | reverse complement strand
GAGGGCCTGTTTGAGTACGTTGGCCCGCTGGTCGACACCAAGCTGAACGAGAAGTCCCTGTCGATCGCCCTGCGCGAGATCAACGAAGGCAAGCTCGTCTCCACGCCGATCGAAACCGCAGAGTAATTCCCCCCGCGGGAAGAGCCAAGTAAACAGACTGCCTGTTGACGGAGATCACGTGCGCATAGTCCTCGGAGTCGGGGGAGGGATTGCCGCCTACAAGGTGGCATCGCTCCTCCGGCTTTTTACTGAAGCCGGGCATGACGTCACGGTCATCCCCACCGAGGCGGCCACCCGCTTCGTCGGCGTCGCCACGTGGGAGGCCCTGTCCGGGCACCCGGTGAGCAACAGCGTGTTCGACGCCGTCCACACGGTCAATCATGTCCGGCTCGGCCACGAGGCCGAACTGATCGTCGTTGCCCCGGCCACGGCCGATCTCCTGGCCCGTGCGGCCAGCGGCCAGGCCGATGACCTCCTCACCAATACCCTGCTGATGGCCGGCGACTGCCCTGTGCTCATGGCCCCGGCCATGCACACCGAAATGTGGCAACACCCCGCCACCGAAGCCAACGTCGAAACCCTGCGCAGCCGCGGCGTCACGGTGCTGGAACCCGCGAGCGGGCGGCTGACCGGCGCCGACTCCGGGCCCGGCCGCCTGCCCGAGCCCGAGGCGATCTTCACCGCCGCCATGGCCCTCGCCGGCGCCGGCACGGCTGCCGCTTCTGAGGCGATGCCGGCCGTTGACTCGGACGCGACCACTGACCTGGCCGCCGCGCCGGCAGCGGCGCAGTCGGCGGTGACGCCGTTGGCCGGACTGACGGTGACCATCAGTGCCGGCGGCACCCGGGAACCGCTGGACCCCGTACGGTTCCTCGGCAACCGCTCCTCCGGCAAGCAGGGCGTGGCCCTGGCCGCGGCCGCCCGCGCAGCCGGCGCCCGCGTCCGCCTGCTGGCCGCCCACATGGAAGTCCCGGCGCCCGCCGGCGTCGAACTCGTCCCGGTCGAAACTGCCCTGGAACTGCGGGAGGCGGCGCTGCACGCGGCCGCCGACTCCGACGTCGTCATCATGGCTGCCGCGGTCGCGGACTTCCGGCCGGCGGACGTCGCCGGGACCAAGATCAAGAAACGCGACGACGTCGCCGATCCCGTGATCAACCTGGTGCGCAACCCCGACATCCTGCGCGAACTCGTCGAGGTCCGCGACGCCGCGTCCCGGAATCAGCTGATCGTCGGCTTCGCCGCCGAGACGGGCGATGCCGACGGTGATGTCCTGGACTATGCCCGGGCCAAGCTGCACCGGAAAGCCTGCGACCTGCTGGTCGTCAACCAGGTGGGCCGGGACTTGGTCTTTGGCGAGGACACGAACACAGTAGTCATCCTTTCCCGTGACGGCTCCGAACCCCAAGAGGCGTCGGGTTCCAAATCCGACGTCGCGGCTGCCGTGATCGACCGGATCAGCGCCGAGCTGAGCCGGGCTGTACCGCCGGCGTAGCCCGGCGTAACCAACATCTCCTTAGCACGGGGACACACGCCGCCGGACGTCCGTTATCCAACCAGTAAGGTAGTTGAGTGACTTTACCGCTGCACATCCCCGCCTTCCACGGGTCCACGCCCGCCGCGCTCCGGCTCTTCACGTCCGAGTCTGTGACGGAGGGCCACCCCGATAAGATCTGTGACCAGATCAGCGATGCGATCCTCGACGCCCTGCTCGACAAAGACCCCGAGTCCCGGGTAGCCGTGGAGACGCTGGCCACCACCGGGCTGGTCCACGTCGCGGGCGAGGTCACCACAGACGCCTACGTCGAGATCCCCCAGATTGTCCGGGAGACCATCCTGGGCATCGGGTACGATTCTTCGGCCAACGGCTTCGACGGCGCCCGGTGCGGCGTCTCGGTATCCATCGGCCAGCAGTCCAACGACATCGCCGGCGGCGTGTTCAACTCCCTCGAAGCGCGTGAGGGCCGCCAGGAGGACGACTACGACCTCCAGGGCGCCGGCGACCAGGGACTCATGTTCGGCTACGCCAGCGACGAAACGCCGTCCTACATGCCCGTGCCGATCTGGCTCGCGCACCGTCTCTCCGAGCGCCTGACCGAGGTCCGCAAGAACGGCGAACTCGCCTACCTGCGCCCGGACGGCAAGACCCAGGTCACCGTAGGCTACGACGGCGACCGCCCGGTCTCGGTCGAAACCGTCGTCATCTCCAGCCAGCACGCCGAAGGCACCAGCCTGGACCAGCTCCGGGCCGACCTCGCCGAGCTCGTGGTGGGACCGGTCATGGCACTGTCCAACCTGGACACCTCACGGACCCGCAACATCCTCAACCCCGCAGGCGCCTTTGTGATTGGCGGCCCGGTGGGGGACGCCGGCCTCACCGGCCGCAAGATCATCGTCGACACCTACGGCGGCATGGCCCGCCACGGCGGCGGCGCGTTCTCCGGCAAGGACCCGTCGAAGGTGGACCGCTCGGCCGCCTACGCAATGCGCTGGGTCGCCAAGAACGTGGTGGCCGCCGGCCTCGCCAAGCGTGCCGAAATCCAGATCGCCTACGCGATCGGCCAGGCCCGCCCGGTGGGAACCTACGTTGAGACGTTCGGAACCGAAACCGTGGACCCGGCCCGCATCAGCGCCGCGATCGCCGAGATCTTCGACCTGCGCCCGCGGGCCATCATCGACGCCCTCGACCTCAAGCGCCCGATCTACGCCAAGACCGCCGCCCACGGACACTTCGGCCGCGAAGACCCGGACTTCACGTGGGAACGCCTGGACCGGGTGGACGAGCTGAAGGCGTTCTTTAACGCCTAAGGCCCGGGACCGCACCGGCGTTCTGGGGCGTTTTGTCAGTGCCTCGTGATCTGCTGTAGCCAGGCCGCCTCCCGGTGGCCTGGCTACACGCTTTTTGAGTGCACTGCTTTTAGGGCCTGAATTTGAGTACCCGGTCAGTAGGTCGTTGTCGAAACAATCCGGAGGGGAGGTGCGAGCCGTGAGTCCCAATCCTGCCGGCGGCGCGCCCGGTGAACCCCAGCAGCTGTCCCTGCTCCAGGGTTTTCCCGCCTCCGCCGCGGAAGCGTCCGGGCCTGCCCTTGCGGCCCACCTGCCGGTGGCGCGGGTGCTGATCGAGTCCTCGCTGCCCCACCTGGACAGGCCTTTCGACTACAGCGTCCCCGCCGCCCTCGATGCCGACGCCATGCCCGGAGTCCGGGTCAAGGTCAAATTCAACGGGCAGGAACTGGCCGGATACCTGCTGGAGCGCACCGCCGGATCCGACGTCGGCCACCCCCTGGTGCCGCTGCACAAGGTGCTCTCCGCTGTCCCGGTCCTGACCCCCGCTGTAGCCGAGCTCGCCGGCCGGATCGCCTCGCGCTACGCCGGAACGGTCAGCGATGTCCTGCGCGTTGCCGTGCCGCCGCGCATGGCCAAGCTGGAAAAGGAATTCGCCCCGGACAGCCGGCTCGATCCCGCGCTGTTCGGCACCGAAACGTTCGGTCTGGCGACCGACGTGTCGCTTCCGTCGCCGGCTGCCGGCAGCGTCTGGACCCGGTACCGCAACGGTGCGGCATTCCTCGCCCACCTCGCCGCGGGGGAGTCGCCCCGGGCCGTGCTGACCGCCCTGCAGGGGTACGGGCCCGCCGGCTGGCCGCGGATGATCGCCGAAGCGGTGGCCGCGGTACGGATCTCCGGCCGCGGCGCCGTCGTGGTGGTGCCGGACTACCGGGACCTTGACCGCGTGGAATCTGCCCTGCTGGAACTGCTTCCCGCCGGCGACGTCGCCCGGCTCACCGCGGACGACGGCCAGACGCCGCGCTACCGCAGCTTCCTGCGCGTGCTCAGCGGCGCCGCCGGGGTCGCCGTGGGCACGCGGTCCGCGGCCTACGCACCGGTGCCGAACCTCGGGCTCGTCATCTGCTGGGACGACGGCGACGACCTCCACATCGAGCAGCGCTCCCCGTACGCGCACACCCGCGAAGTCCTCCTGCTCCGGGCCGGCCAGGAAGGGGCCGCGTGCCTGCTCGCGGCCCATTCGCGCAGCACCGAAACGGAGCGGCTGGTCGCCTCCGGCTGGGCCCAGGCCGTGGAAGCTGACCGGGCCGTCGTGCGGCGGACGGTCCCGCGGGTCCTGAACACAGCCGACAGCTACGAACTGGAGCATGACCCGCTCGCCCGGATCGCCAGGCTCCCCGGTGCGGCCTGGCGGGCCGCCAAGGAGGGCCTGGAACGGGGTCCGGTCCTGGTCCAGGTGGCCCGCGCCGGCTACGCCCCCTCGCTGGTGTGCGACACCTGTCGTGAACCGGCCCGCTGCACCGCCTGCAGCGGCCCCCTGGCGATCGCCGGCCCGGCCGGGAGCAGCGCCGTGCCGCAATGCCGCTGGTGCTCGGCCCCTGCCCCGGCCTGGCGCTGCGGCACGTGCAACGGCGCCAGGCTAAGGCGCGGCGCCACGGGAGCCCTCCGCACCGCGGAGGAGCTGGGCCGTGCGTTTCCGGGGAAACCGGTCATCACCTCCTCCGGGGACCAGATCAAGGCCACTGTTGCGGGGACCGCGGCTCTCGTGGTGGCCACCGTCGGTGCCGAACCGGTGGCCTTCGGCGGGTACGCCGCAGCCCTGCTGCTCGACGGCGACTCGCTGCTGCGCCGGGAAAACCTGAGGGCGGGGGAGGACGCGGTCCGCCGCTGGTTCAACGCCGCGGCCCTGGTGCGGCCCGCTTCCGAGGGCGGCCTGGTAGTCATCACGGCCGACGACGCCGCCGGGGTTGGCGCCCTGCTGCGCTGGGATCCCGCCGGATACGCCAGCCGGGAACTGGCACTGCGGCAGGAGCTGCAGCTGCCGCCCGCCGTGCGGGTCGCCTCCGTCACCGGCGGCAGGACCGCCGTCGGCCATTTCACCGATGCCATTCAGCAGCGGCTGGCGGCGCAGGGAACCGTCCTCAGGACCGCCGGGCCCGCGCCCGTCATTCTGCCGGCGGCCGCGGGGGCAGGCCGCACGCCGCCGCGGGATGCTGTGCCCCGGGATGCTGTGCCCCGGGACTCCGGCGAGGAGGTCCGGACCCTGCTTTTCATCCCCTACGCCCAGGCCGCGGCTGCCACGGCAGTCATGCGGGCCGTCAAGGCGGCGGCCGCAGCCAAGCGCAGCGACGACCCAGTGCAACTGCGCCTGGACGGCGTCGACGTCCTGTAGGACATTCCATTGCGTCCCCGCGGCTCACGTGGCCCCACCGGCACGGCGGTCCCTCTGTACAACGGGCGCGCATGCCGGCGGCCATTCGCCACAGACGGCCGGAATGAGGGTCCGTATTGCGGCCCTCTGCGGCAAATGGGTGGTCGGGGCCCGCAACACCGGCGTCATCCCGGCCTCGCTGCGGGTGGGGCGCGGAGTGGATCTCCGCGACGGCCACTTACAGCCGTTCCGGCTATTTCCGGTCGCGGGGCCGGTTCCGGAGCGCGACGGCCTCTTCGGCGACGGCCACGAGCCGCCGCGCCGACTCATCCCAGCTGAAGTCTGCGGCCCGCTCCACTGAACGGCGGGACCGTGCCTTCCACAGGGCGGGGTCCTCGAGCGTGCGCACCGCCTCGGCAAACTCCGCCGGGGAGTCCGGATGCACGTAGCTGACGGCGTCGTCACCAACCTCCCGGAAGATCGGGATGTCGCTGGCAATCACCGGCGTGCCGTGGGACATGGCCTCGACGAGCGGCAGTCCGTAGCCCTCGGCCCGGGACAGGCTGACCAGGGCGGTGGTGCGTGCCAAAAGGGCCTCATACTCGGCGTCGGTCACCCCGTTGTGGAAAACGATGCTTGCGCCCTCCGGAGCCAGGGCCTCGAGTTCGGCCCGCCGCTCGGGCGTGATGCGGCTGAGCAGATGCAGGGTCATGTCGGGGAGTTCCGCCATGCCGCGGACCATGGTCTCCACGTTCTTGTAGGGCATGAATGAACCCATGTAGAGCAGCGTCTTGTCGGCCCCCGCCCCGGGATCGCGCGGGGTGTGGCCGTGCTGGGGGGCGTTGCCGACAATCCTGACCGGACGCCGGGTGAGCCGGTACTTCGCCATCAGGGCCGCCGTGGTGGAGCTGATCGTCGCCACGATGTCCGCCCGGTTCAGCAGGAGCCGCTGGGGCCAGAAGGCCTTGTGGTACAGGCGCCACAGGACCCTGACGGGGGCCGGCAGGAATCCGGGAGGGGTGGGGTGCTCGTAGTAGATGAGGTCGTGCAGGGTCAGCACAAGGGCGTACTTCCGGCCCCAGCTGCCCATGGTCTGCATGGGGCATACCACCACGTCGGCGCCCAGCTTGTTGACCTTGGCCGCCACGAAGAGTTCGGCCGGGGAGAGCGGGCTGTTGATCAGGGTGTACGGAACGTCGGGCAGGAGCGCGAGCTGGCGGGTGTCGCTGATCAGCATCGAGACGTCGGCGATCCTGGCGGCCGCCGCGATCAGGCTGGCGCCGTAGCGGCTGATGCCGTCGTGGTGGTCCAGCCGGGTGAAGCGGGCATCAATGAGAATTTTCACGCGGCGTGGTCCTTTAGGAAGCGTCGGATGTAGCGGGCAGCGGGCTCGGGGGTTTCGTAGTGGATCAGGTGCCCGACGCCGGGAATGACCTCCAGCTTCCCGTCCGGCAGCCGCGCCGCGAGTTTGTACTGGTCCGCCAGCATGGCGATCTCGTCCTTCTCTCCCGCGATCAGCAGCACCGGCAGCGTCAGGTCGCCGGCCACCTCGGTGACGTTGCTGCCCACCGAGGCCTTGAAGGCCTGAAGCAGGCTCTCCCGGTCCGCGAAGGAGGAAAAATAGGCACTGTGCTGGGCGTGCACGAACCGGCGGATGTCCTTGTCCCCGGTCTTGGCCATGGTTACGCTCATCACCCGCACGATCGCCTGGCTGCGCAGCAGAGCCAGCCCGAGCCGCTGGGGAAGGCGTGCGGCGGCCTCGTAGTAGAGCACCGCAAGCTTCGTCATCAGGCCCTTGGGCCCTTCGAGGGCGGGCGCCGCGATGGGATTGACCAGGATCAGCTCGGCCACGGCACCCGGGTTGGCCGCCACGAAATGGCTGGCGATGATCGAACCGAACGAATGCCCCAGCAGGACCGTGTCCGCGCCCAGTCCCAGAGCAGCCATGAAACCGCCAAGGAACTGGCTGTAGCCGGCAACGCTGTGCCCGGTTCCCGCGAAGGCGGCCGAGCTGCCGAAGCCCGGCAGGTCCGGCATGATCAGGCGCATGTCCGTCAGCTGGTCGGCTACCCGGAGCAGGCCGTGGTGGTCGCCGCGGAACCCGTGCACCACCAGGATGGTGCGCGTTTCGGTGGTGACCTCGGCGGGTTCGTAGACCCAGTACGCGATCCGGGCCCCGTCAACCTCAACGGACGCGGCCCGGGTGCGGGCGTCGAGTCCGCCGCTGAAGAGGGGCGTGCGTGAGGACCCGGTATCCACTTGTTCCATTTGTTCGAATCCTATGCGACGTTGTCGGGGTGGGAGCCGGTCCGGAAGCCGCGTTCGAGGCCGCCGACCTCCGTCATATCCAGCGGGGAGAGCTCAAAGTCGAAGACCTCGAAGTTCTCGCGGATCCGGCCGGACGAGCTGGCCTTGGGGATGGCGATATTGCCCAGCTGGAGGTGCCAGCGCAGGATGATCTGTGCCGGTGTGCGGTCGTGTTCGGCCGCCAGGGCCAGGATCACCGGGTCCTTCAGGACCTGGCCGCGGCCCAAAGGACTCCACGCCTCGGTGCGGATGCCCAGCAGCTCATGCTTTTCCCGCAGTTCATCCTGCTGCAGCCAGGGATGAAGTTCGATCTGGTTCACGGCGGGCACCACCTCCGCCGTTTCCAGGAGCCGGTCCAGGTGCTGCGGCTGGAAGTTGGAGACGCCGATTGCGCGGACCTTGCCCTCGCGGTACAGCGTCTCCAAGGCCCGGTACGTTTCCGGGAACAGGCCACGGCGCGCGCACGGCCAATGGATCAGGTAGAGGTCGATGTATTCCAGGCCGAGGTTGGACATGGAGGTGTCGAACGCACGCATGGTGGCGTCGTAGCCGTGGTCGTCATTCCAGACCTTGGTGGTGATGAAGAGGTCCTCGCGGGAGACGTAGGGTGCGGTTTCCCCGGGCCCGCCTCCGGTGCCCTCAAATCCGGACAGGGCACCGATTCCCTTGCCGACGCCGGTCTCGTTGCCGTACATGGCGGCGGTGTCGAAGTGCCGGTAGCCGGTCTCGACCGCCATGGTCACCAGGCTGGCGGCGTCGCCCGGGGGGACCTTGTACAGCCCGAACCCCAGCCGGTCGATCAATACTCCGTTGTTCAGGGTCAGCCGGGGGGAGAGTCTCATGACAAAGACTTTACCCACTGGCGCTGGAGAGTGCCGGACCGCCGTTGCCGCCAGCCGCACCGGTCATGCTGCCCCGCAGCCGCTCAGCCCAGTCCGTCGAACCGGACGAGCCTGCGGGCGCTGGCCTCGTCCAGGATCAGGTCGGTGGCCAGTCCTGCCGCCAGCGCGCCCCTGAGCCCGTTGATTTTGGAAGCACCGGACACCACGCAGATGCGGCGCCGGACCTGGCGGAGCTGGGCCAGGTCCGGGCCGGTGGAGCGCGCGTTGAGAGTGATGCCGTCCGAGGACCCGTCGGCGCGGAAGAACACCGTGGCAACATCGCCCACCACATCGGAGTTCGCCAGGACGTTCAAGTCGTCTTCATCGAGGTAGCCGCCGGCGTAGACGTGGCTGGGGTAGTCGGCGTCGACCGATCCGACACCAAAGATCGCGATGCTCATCCGGGCCTGCAGCTCCAGGATCCGCTGAACACTCCGCTCATTCCACATGGCCTTTTTGGTCGCGGCGTGGTCGAAGAAGGCCGGCACGGGAAACTGTTCCACCCGTGCTCCGTAGGCGCTGCCGAACCGCCGCATGATGTCCGAGGCATAGGTGATACCGGTGGTCTGCATATTCCCGGCGCCGTTGAGCTGGACGATCACGCTGTCGTGGGTGATCTTGCGCGTCAGGTGCCGGCTCACGGCGCTCAGGGTGGAGCCCCATGCGACGCCGATGATGGCGTTGGAGTCCACCAGCGGTCCGATCGTCCGGGCGGCCTGCATGGCCACGCGGTCCAGTGTTTCCGCCTCATTGAGGGTGTCCACCACCGGAACGACATGGACATCCACCTTGTATTCGGCGCGGATCATGCCCTCGAGTTCGGGCCCGGTGTCCAGCGGGCTGCGGATCTGGATCTGCACCAGACCCGAATCGCGCGCCGCGGACAACAGCCGGGAAACCGTGGACCGGGACGTCCGGAGCTCGCGGGCGATGGCGTCCATGGTCAGGTCCTGCAGGTAATACAGCTGGGCCGCGCGGAGGGCGTCGGACTGGCGTGATTGCATCATGACATTTCCCATCTGCACGTTTGTGCATAGTGCTTGACTCCATTTTCCATTAGTCCAAAGAATAGTGTTGAACGGCGCCGCGCCACGGGCGCGCCGCACAGAATCAAACCCAAGGGAGCAATTTTGGGACAGAAGGACTCAGTCGGCACACCGGCGAACGATCGCGCCTCGGTGCAGAAGCTGCGGACGCGGCGGCACGCGCAGGTTCTGATCATCGGAGGCGGAATCAACGGGGTCGGAACGTTCCGTGACCTTGCGCTGCAGGGCGTGGATGTGGCGCTCGTTGAGCGCGGCGATTACTGCCAGGGTGCCAGCGGCGCCTCTTCCCACATGATCCACGGCGGCATCCGGTACCTCGAAAACGGCGAGTTCCGCCTTGTCCAGGAGTCGGTGACCGAACGCAACAGGCTTCTGCGGATCGCGCCGCACTACGTTAAGCCGCTGCAGACCACGATCCCGATCTTCAGCACCTTCTCCGGGGTCCTGGCCGCCCCCATGCGCTTCCTGACCCACAAGCAGGGCAAGCACACCGAACGCGGGGCGTTCCTGATCAAGCTCGGCCTGAGCATGTACGACTTCTTCTCCCGCGACGGCGGCACGGTTCCGCGCCACCAGTTCCGCGGACGCAAGCGCGCTCTGGCCGAGCTGCCCCGCCTGCACCCCGGGATCAAGTACGCGGCCACTTACTTCGACGCCTCCGTCCACAACCCCGAGCGCCTCACCCTCGACGTGCTCCAGGACGGCGAGAAGGCCGGCGGCGCGGACAGCCACGCCCGCGCCAGCAATTACGTCTCCCTGGTCTCGCTGGGCGGCTCCGGAACCCCCGGCACCCCCGGCACCCCCGGCACTCCAGGAACTACTGTCCAGCTGCGGGATGAACTGACCGGCGAGGTGTTCGACTTCACTGCCGACGTCGTCGTGAACACCACCGGCGCCTGGGTCGACCTGACCAACGAGGCCATGGGGGCGGCGTCGTCGTTCATGGGCGGAACCAAGGGTTCGCACATCGTGCTGGACCATCCGGAGCTGCTCGCGGCGTGCAACGGCCGCGAAATCTTCTTCGAGCACACCGACGGCCGGATCGTGCTGATCTACCCGATGGGGGACCGCGTCCTGGTCGGCACCACCGACGTCGACGCCGACATGGCCCAGGACGCCGTGTGCACCGAGGCGGAAATCGACTACTTCTTTGACCTGATCGGCCACGTGTTCCCGGACATCCCGGTGGGCCGCGACCAGATTGTCTACTCGTTCTCCGGTGTTCGCCCGCTTCCGAAGCACGACGCGACCCAGCCCGGCTTCGTCAGCAGGGACTACCGGATCGAACGCCGTGCGGAGGCGGGCGGCGCCGTCCTCAGCCTCGTCGGCGGCAAGTGGACCACGTTCCGCGCCCTTGCCGAGCACCTAAGCAACGACGTCCTGGCCGAACTCGGTATGGAACGGAAGGTTTCGACGGCGAAGCTCGCCATCGGCGGCGGCGCCGGCTTCCCGGACAGCGAGGACGGCGTCCAGCGCTGGATCAAGGCCCACATGTCGGCCGGCCGCGACGCCGCCCGCGTCACCGGGCTGCTGACCCGCTACGGGACCCGCGCCGAAGAAGTCATCCGCTTCCTGGACGGGGCCGCGGCCGGCGAGCCGGACAGGCTGCTGCATTCCACCCGCGAGCTGAGCACCCGGGAACTGGAGTTCATGGCCGCCCATGAGCAGATCGGGCACCTCGTGGACGTCCTCATCCGCCGCACGTCCCTGGCCTTTCGCGGCCTGGTGACCGGGGAACTGCTCAACGAAATCGCGGACATCCTTTCCGGACCGCTCGGCTGGGACGCGGCGCGCCGGGCCTCAGAGATCAGCCACGCACAGGAGGTGCTACAGCGGTTCCACGGTGTCCGGGTCCACAGCCTGGTCGCCTGATATTGCTTGCGTGCCCGGGCAGGGAAGCCCGGGTGCAAGCACTGCGCGGTCCGCCCTGGCGGCCGGCGCAGTGGCTGGCCGGCAGCACGAACATGCTGCCGGCCCCACGGCTTCCAAACTCGCGGACGCCGACAACAGAAAATAGAGGAGTCAAAGATGTCTCTTGGAATAGTTTTCCTATCCGAATTATTCGGTACCGCCATGCTGACCCTGCTGGGTTGCGGCGTGGTGGCCAACGTTGCGCTCAAAGGCACCAAGGGCAACAACGGCGGGTTCCTGATGGTGACCTGGGGATGGGGCATTGCCGTCTTCTCCGGTGTCTATGTTGCCGCCATCTCAGGTGCGCACCTGAACCCTGCCGTGACTTTTGGCCTGCTGGTCAACGGCAAGAAGTTGTACGCTCCCGGCGTTCCGGTCGACTTCGCCTCAACCCTGACCTACTTCGGTGGGGAACTGACCGGCGCCTTCCTCGGCGCCGTCGTGATGTGGCTGGCCCACAAGCAGCACTTTGATCTCGAGCAGGAGCCCGCCAGCCAGCTGGCCGTCTTCTCCACCGGCCCGGCGATCCGCTCCAACCAGTGGAACCTGATCACCGAGATCATCGGCACCTTTGTCCTCGTGTTCGTCATCCTGACCTTCGGCGGGACGCCATCCGGACTCGGCCCGCTGTCTGTGGCCCTGCTGGTCGTCGGCATCGGTGTTTCGCTCGGCGGCCCCACCGGCTACGCCATCAACCCCGCCCGTGACCTGGGCCCCCGCATCGCGCACGCATTGCTCCCCATCAAGGGCAAGGGCTCCAGCGACTGGAGCTACTCCTGGATCCCGGTCGTCGGTCCCCTCATCGGCGGCGCCCTGGGCGGCCTCGTGGCAGCTGTCGTGCCGATCATCATCCCCGTCATCCCTCACTAACCGCCCGTTCAACCGTCAGTACAACTGCCACGCCAAACAGACAAGGACGTCAATATGAACCAGTACGTAGTTGCAATCGACCAGGGCACCACGAGCACCCGAGCCATCGTGTTTGACCACAGCGGCAGCATCGTCTCCTCCGGCCAGATGGAGCATGAGCAGATCTTCCCCCAGCCCGGCTGGGTGGAGCACAACCCCGCTGAAATCTGGAACAACACCCGCGAAGTGATCGGCTCGGCCCTGTCCAAGGCGAACCTGACCCGGCACGACATCGCCGCCGTCGGCATCACCAACCAGCGCGAAACAGCGGTGGTGTGGGACAAGACCACCGGCGAGGCGATCTACAACGCCATCGTGTGGCAGGACACCCGTACCCAGCCGATCGTGGACGAACTCGCCAAGGACGGCGGCGTAGAACGCTTCAAGCAGAAGGTGGGCCTGCCGCTGGCGACCTACTTCTCGGGCACCAAGATCAAGTGGATCCTGGACAACGTCGAGGGCGCCCGGGCCAAGGCGGAGGCCGGCGACCTCGTCTTCGGCAACACCGACTGCTGGGTGCTCTGGAACCTGACCGGCGGGACCGACGGCGGAGTGCACGTCACCGACGTGACCAACGCCTCACGGACCATGTTCATGGACCTTGAGACGCTGTCGTGGGACCAGGAGATTCTGGACGCGTTCGGCGTCCCGGCCTCCATGATGCCGACCATCAAGTCCTCCTCCGAGGTCTACGGCACAGTCCACACCTCGCAGCTGCTGCGCGAGGTTCCTGTGGCCGGCATCCTGGGCGACCAACAGGCGGCCACGTTCGGGCAGGCGGCGTTCGATGCCGGGGAAGCCAAGAACACCTACGGCACGGGCTGTTTCCTGATCTTCAACACGGCCGAGGAGATTATCCATTCCAAGAACGGGCTGCTGACCACCGTCGGTTACAAGCTCGGCGACGCGGCGCCGCACTACGCGCTGGAGGGCTCCATTGCCGTCACCGGTTCCTTGATCCAGTGGTTGCGGGACAACCTCGGCATGATCGGCAGCGCCCCGGAGGTCGAGACCCTCGCGGCCTCGGTGGAGGACAACGGCGGCGTGTACATTGTGCCGGCGTTCTCCGGCCTCTTCGCGCCGTACTGGCGCTCGGACGCCCGTGGCGCCATTGTGGGCCTGACCCGCTTTGTTACCAAGGCCCATATCGCCCGCGCGGCGCTGGAGGCCACCGCCTTCCAGACCCGTGAGGTGCTGGACGCCGTCAACGCCGACTCCGGCGTGCCGCTGACGGAGCTGAAGGTCGACGGCGGCATGGTCGCCAACGACGCCCTGATGCAGTTCCAGGCGGACATCCTCGGCGTGCCGGTCATCCGTCCGAAGGTGGTCGAGACGACGGCTCTGGGAGCAGCCTACGCGGCCGGCCTGGCGGTCGGATTCTGGAAGGACCTGGGCGAGTGCTCGGCCAACTGGGCCGAGGACAAGCGGTGGGAGCCGCAAATGGACCAGGGCGAGCGGGAACGCCAGATGCGTCTCTGGAAGAAGGCCGTCACCAAGTCGATGGACTGGGTTGACGACGACGTGAAGTAGGCGCCCACAAAGGAGCCCCGGCCGGGAAGATCCCGGCCGGGGCTCCTTTGTCTATTGCACGGGAGCGGCAGGGCCGTTAGTGGTAGTGGTGGCCGTCGTAGCCACGTGCCACCTCAGCGCGCGGCGTCTTCGCGTAGACGTCCTTGCTGACCGTGTAGCCCCGGCGGTCGATCTGCAGTGCCTGCTCGTTGACGCTCTTCAGTTCGGAGCGGCTGAGCTTCTTGATCTTGACGAGATTCAGGAACTCCTGGTCCTCTCCGCCCACGGCCGTGACCTTGATCAGACCCGTGTGCTTGGAATAGAACTTTCGCTGGTGGCCGGCGCTTGGCGGGTCCAGCGGGTTGAACTCATCGATGACCAGCACATCGCTGTAGCAACCAGTGGCGACGCAGACGCGTTGGTCCTTCGCGAACACATCACCGCAGTCCAGGAAGTCCACGCTGGGTGCGTAGGCCTGGGGGTAGGCGGGGGTCTTCAGGCGCGGGTGGCTCTGCATGGCGATGCCCGCCTGGGCCTTGTCGATGCCGCTGATGAACGTACTTGGCGCGCCCACAAGCTTCCCGTTCTCGTACTCCTCCGGATATTCGCCGAAGAGCCACACGTCTCCCTTCCGTGTCTCGGCGAAGAAGGCAAGTTCCGATTCCGCGAGCTCACCGTCGGAGTAGTCCCGGTCCCAAATCGCGATGGTCTTCACCCCGTCGATCACCTTGGTCAGCCCCGTGACCGTGCTGACAACCTTGCGGGTGGTTGTCCCGTCCGGGGAGACTACTTTACCGGTGGTGGTGTACTGCATGCCGGGTTCGAGGGGGAACCACTTGTTGTCAATCTCCGGCCTGGACGGGAAGGCGCCGCGGTTGAATTTGATCGCCGAGCCGGGGCCGCACAGTTCCTGGGAACGGGCGACCGCCGGCGCGGTGACTGCCGTCGCCGCGGCCGCCGTCGCCGCCGTCAGCGACGCCACCACCAGCAAGACCGCGGAGCCGTAAGCGGTAAATCTCTTAGATAGTGGAGTCATCTGACTGGCCTCTCATTGTTGGTAGTTTTTGCTATACGGCTGATACAGGTTCCGGCTCGCGGGGCTGACGGTCATGACGTGCCGGACCCTTCTTGGCGAACCGCAAGTAGAGCGATGGAACGATGAACAGGTTGACCAGTGTCGATGTCACCAGTCCACCCAGGATCACCACGGCCATAGGGTGCTCGATCTCATGGCCGGGGCGGTTGCCCATCACCACCAGCGGGACCAGGGCGAGTGCGGTGGCGAGCGTGGTCATCAGGATTGGTGACAGGCGTTCGGCTGCGCCCCGCAGGACCAGGTCCCGGCCGAACGGCACGCCTTCGAACTGCTCCAGGTGCTGGCAGTGGTTGATGAGCAGGATGCCGTTGCGGGCGGCGATGCCCATCACTGTCAGGAACCCGACCAGCGACCCGAGGGACAGGATTCCGCCGCTCATGTGCGCGGCGATCACCCCGCCCACCAGTGCCACCGGCAGCGTCAGGATGCCCAGAACGGCAAGCCGCCAGCTCCGGAATGCCGCCTGGAGCAGGAGGAACACCACAACCAGGGCGCCCATCGCGAAGAGGAGAAGCCGCTGCGAGGCGGCCTGCCGCTCCGCGTATTCGCCCAGAATCTCGGCGCTGTATCCGGTGGGGAACTCCACGGACTTGAGATCGGATTCGAGTTTTTCGACGACTTTGGCCAGATCGCCTTCCTTGACGTTGGCGCTGACATCGAGGCGGCGGGACCCTTCCGAACGCTCAATGACGTTGGGAGTGGGCTTTACCGTGATCTTGGCGACATCGGCCACCCGGATCTTCTGCCCGCTGGGAGTGTCCAGCGGCAGGTTCTCGATGCTTGTGACGCTGGTCCGGATCGCCGGAGGACTCCAGACCTGGACGTCAAAGGCCTTGCCGTCCCGGTAGACGTCGCCGACCTCCTCGCCGGATACCAGGGTGGCTGCGGCACGGCGGACGTCACCGGGCTTCAGGCCGTAGCGGTTGGCGGCGTCCAGGTTCACCTCGACGTCCACCTGCGGAACGTTGACCTGGAGTGCGACTTTGGCTCCGATGGCACCCTCGATGCCGGCCAGGGCAGTCTTGACCTTGTCCGCCTGCTTCTTCAGCGTGTCCAGGTCATCGCCGTACACGCGGACCACGATCGAGTAGCCCGTACCGGTGAGCACCTCGCGGACACGTTCCTTGAGGTAGGTCTGGACGTCCCGGTGAATGCCGGGATACCCGTCCACGACCTGCTGGATGGAGGCCAGGGTCTTGTCGTAGTCGACCGAGGGGTCAACGCTGATCCAGTTCTCGCCAAAGTTGACTCCCACCACCTCATCGGCGGCGAAGGCCTGACCGATGTGGGACCCGCAGTTGTTGACGCCTGGAATGGTCATCAGCTCCTGGCAGGCCAGTTGGCTGACGCGCACTTCCTCGGCGTTGGAGGTGCCGGGTTGCGTGACCCAGTGCATGAGGAAGTCACGTTCCTTGAACGAGGGCAACAGTGACTGGCCCAGGAGCGGGGCCGCTATGATTCCGACGACGCCGAGTGCCGCCACCGCGAGGTAGCCCGGGAGCGGGCGTTTCACAATGGGACGCAGGGCGGCGCCGTACCAGCGCTTGAGGACCCGGACCACCGGCGGATCGCGGTCTTCGAGTTTGGCATTGCGCAGGAAGATGTACGCCATGGCCGGCGTGACCGTGAGGGCCACCAGCATGGACGCCATCACCGCCAGGGTGTAGGCGGTCGCCAGGGGCCGGAAGAAGGCGCCCGTCAGGCCGTCCAGGAAGAAGATCGGCACCGTGGCGGCAACGATAATCAGTGTGGCGTAGACGATGGGGCCGCGGACTTCCAGAGAGGCGTTGACGACCACGCGGGCGGTGCTTTCGGTCCCGCCGCTGGCGCGGTGGTGCCGGAGCCGCCTGACGATGTTCTCGACGTCGATGATGGCATCGTCCACCACGACCCCGACGGCAATCACCAGCCCCGCAAGCACCATCGTATTAATCGTGCCCCCGGTCCAGTACAGCACCAGGGCCGCTGCCATCAGCGACAACGGGATCGCCGTCACGCTCACCAGGGCTGTCCGCCATTGGAACAGGAAGACGCTCAGCACCAGGACCACCAGGAAGCAGCCCAGCAGCAGCGCGAGGCTCAGGTTGCCGAGCGATTCCTCGATGAACGAGGCGGGCCGGAACAGGGTGGTGTCGACTGCGATTCCGGTCAGGCCGGGCTGCAGTTCCTTGAGCGCTTCCTCGACCCCGCGGGTGACTTCGAGGGTGTTGCCCCACGGCAGCTTTTCGACGATCAGCATCAGTCCGGGGCCGCCATTGATGACCGCGTCACCGATCAGTTGCTGGTGGTCCTCCACGACGGTTGCCACGTCGGCGAGCTTCAGGGGAGGCAGTCCTTCGCGTTCCTCCAGTGGCACCTGGGCAAGGTCCGCCGGAGACGTGATGGGTTGTACGTGCCTGATGGACATGCTCTGGCTGGGTGTTTCCAGCGCCCCTCCGGTGCCGATCAAGGCACCGGGGGAGTACTTGAGCAGGCCGGCGTCCAAGGCGTCGGACGTGGAGTTCATGACGTTTTCCAGCGTCACGTTGTTGGCTGCCAGTTTGGTCGGATCAACCTGGACCTGGAGCATCTGGAGGCGTTCGCCCCAGATCGCCACGTTCGCCACGCCCGGCACCCGCAGCAGGTGTGCCCGGATGTTCCAGTAGGAAACCATGGACATTTCGATCAGGGAGCGGGTCTCGGAGGAGAGTCCGATCTTCATGACACGGCTGGTGGAGGACAGCGGCTGGAGCATCACCGGCGGCGCGGCCCAGGTCGGCAGGGTCGGTATGACCGTTGCCATCCGCTCCGACACCAGCTGCCGGGCGGTGAGCAGATCGGTCCCCGGCTTGAACTCCATCACGATGGCGGACAACTGCGACACAGACTTCGACCGCATCTGGTCCAGGCCGTCTATGCCGTTGAAGGCCTGCTCCATCGGAACCGTTACGAGTTCCTCGACTTCGGAGGCAGTGAGACCCAGACATGCCGTCTGGACCTCGACACGCGGCGGTGCAAACTCCGGGAAAACATCCACCGAAGCGCTGCTGAGTTGCGCGCCGCCCACGATCATGAGGGCGGCCGCCATCGCAATGATGATCGACCGGAACCTCAGGCTTGCAGCGACAATCCGGCGCATGTCAGTGCGCCGTATCGAATTCAGCGCCGAAGAGTTCAGCCGCGCCGACGGTCACGATTGCGGTGCCGACCGCGGGCCCGGCCGAGGCCGTGACCACTCCGTCCTCCACCTTGGCTACCGTGACCGGCTGCCGCTGGTAGACCCGCGGGGCCGGGTTGGTGTACACCCAGGTTTTTCCGCTCGCGTCGTAGAGCAGGGCTGAGTAGGGCACGACGACGTCCTTACCCTTTCCGGCCTTGACGGTGTCGGTCTTCAGGTCGAGGCGCTCGATTCCCTTCTCCGTCAACGTCAGTTTCGCGATGCCCGTTGCGGCATTCTTCTCCACCTTGGCGGGTTCGTTGGCCGAAACGGCGGCGGGGGCCGCCGCCGTCGTCTGGGCACATGCGGGCAACGCGAACAGAAGTGCTGCGCATACAGCGGCCGCCAGGGGCAGGCGCCGCGAGGGCTGTTGGCTGGTCATTTTGCTTCCACCTTTTCCTGCGTAACGGGCTGGACGGGAACTTCGGCCTCGTACACTTCGGCCCACTCTTCCGGGGCGGAACCGGGTCCGAACCAGAGTGCGAGCAGGGGGAGTACGAAGATCCCGATGAGAGTTGTCGTGATGAGTCCGCAGACGATGATCAGGGCCATCGGGCCCAGGAAGGACCCGCCGACGGCGCCGCCGAAGAGTCCCGGCGGGATCAGGATCGCCACCGTGATCAGGGCTGCCTTCAGAATGGGTGAGACCCGGTCCCGGGCCGCCATCATGATGACCTTGTCAGGGGATTCGTGCGGGGCGGCCCGCCACAGTTCATCCGTCCGGGCGGAGAGCAGCGCCGCGTTGCGGGCGGCAACGGCCAGCACCGCGGCAAAGGCCGTGAGCGCCAGCACACTGATGGCGCCTCCCGCGATCCAAGCTGCCACGGCGGCCCCGGCCAGCGCGGCCGGCAGGGACAGGAAGATGGCAAGCGCCAGCTTCCAGCTCCGCACCGCTGTCTGGAGAAGGAGCAGGATTCCCAGGAGGGCAGCCGCGCCGATCCACAGAACCATGGCGTCCCCGGCGAGCTGTTCACTGTACTTCATGGGGATTTCGGCGTGGTATTCCAGCGGGAACTGGATCTGCTCGATCGCCGCGTTGATGTCGCGCTGGATATCCGCGAGCGGACGTCCGCTGACCTCGGCCACCACGTCGATCCGGCGTGAGGTGTCATCGTGCAGGATCACGACTTCATTGGGAACGAGCCGGATGTCGGCGATTTGGCCCAGCTGGACCTGGCCGCCGCTGGGCGTGTCCAGCAGGAGCTCACGGATGCTGGTCAGGTCATCCCGGACGTCCACCGCGCCGCGCACCACCACTTCGAAGACCTTCTGCTGTTCGAAGAGGTTGCCGACGACGATGCCTTGCATCAGGGCGGCAGCGGCGCGGCGTGCGTCGCCGGGTTTGATACCGACCTTCTGCGCCGCTTCGAGGTTGACCTCGACTTCGACGATGGGCGTCATGGCGCTGGCGTTGATCGTCGGGTTCTTCACGCCGTCGACCTTTTCGATGGCCCGGCGGACCTCTTCAGCCTTCTCGCGCAGGACGGGCAAGTCTGTTCCGTAGACGCGGACGGCGAATCCGGGATCCATGCTGCTGCGCTCCTGGCCGATCTGCTGCTGGGAGTAGTTCACCACGTTGTGGGCGATGCCGGGGTAGCCCTGGACGACGTCACGGACCGCCTGCTCCGTTTCGCTGAAGTCGGCGTCCGGGGTGATGGACACCCAGAGTTCCGCGGAACTGTTCCCGACAACCTGGTCGGAGGAAATGGCGCGGCCGATGTGGCCGCCAACTCCCGAGACACCCGGCAGGGTCCGCAGTTCGTCGGACGCTTTGGACGCCACCCGACGCACCTCGTCGTTGGACGTGCCTGCCATCGAGTCCCACTGCACCAGGAGTGTCCGGTCCGGAATCGTCGGCACGACCGCCCGGTTCCCGACCAGCTGCGATGCCGCGGCGAGCCCCAGCAGTCCAACGACGGCGACAGCGACAATGCCGAGGGTGCGGCGGGAACGTGCCCCCTCGAGTGCCCTGTCGTAGGTGGACCTGGCCCGGACAACACCGGGCGAGTCCGCCCGCCGGGTTTTCTCACCGGGAAGCAGGAGGTACGCCAGGACCGGTGTCACGGACAAACCCACCAGCATTGACACGGCAAGCGCCAACGCCAGGGACCAGAAGAGGGGCTGGAAGAACGCACCGCCGACTCCCGTGACGAACAGCGTCGGTACGAGCGCGAGGGCCATGATGAGGGACCCGTGGAACAGCGGTGTGCGGACGCTGCGGACAAGCTGGACCATGCGGAACCTGATGGTGGCATCTGTCTCGGTCTCGGTGGTCCGCAACGGCCGGCGCCGCTGCGCCTGCACATCCTCCACAATGTCTCCGACAATCACAGACACGCCCAGCAAGATGCCGGCGAGGATCGAGATGTTCAGTGTGGAGTCGAGCAAGTAGAGCACCACTCCCGACGCCATGACGGTGGTGCTGATCGCCACGAGGGCGATCACGGCCACCCGCCAGGAACGGAACAGGGCCCAGAAGAGCAGGACGGCGATCAGGAGGCTCACGAGCAGCGCCAGGCCGAGTCCGTCCACGGCATCCTGCAGGAACGAGGCGGGCCGGAAGACGGATGTGTCCATCTGGATCCCGGAAAGCCCGGGCTGCATGTCGTTCAGCGCAGCCTCGAGGTCCTTGGTGACCTGCAGCGTGCTGGCTCCGGGGAACTTCTCCACGACCAGCAGGAGGCCCGCATCCTGGCCGACGACGGCATCGCCGATCAGCGGCTGGTGGTCCTCCTTCACCTGGGCAATGTCACCCAGGAGCATGGGAGATCCGGCGTCTTCGACACTGACCTTGGCCAGGTCCTCCGGCGTTCGGATGGGCAGCACGTGCTGGATGCCCAGGCGTTGGCTCGGCGACTCCACGAACCCGCCCGTGCCGGGGGTGGACGCCTCAAGGAAGCTCAGCGGCGACACCCAGACTGCGTTGCCGGTGGTCTTGATGACCTGTTCGAGCGTGATGCCCTTGTCACGCAGCTGCGTGGGGGTCACCTCTACCTGGAGCTGCTGCTCGCGCTGTCCCCAAATGGAAACGTTGGCGACCCCGGGAATGCCGATCAGCCGCGGCTTGATCTTCCACCGGGCCAGGACCGACATTTCGATCCCGGACAGCTCTTTGGAGCTCATCCGGACCATAAGGACGCGGCTGGTGGACGACAACGGCTGCATGATCAGCGGCGGCGCCGAGACGTTCGGCAGCGCGTGGGCCTGGGTCATGCGTTCGGCCACGAGCTGGCGCGCGCGCAGGAGGTCGGTGCCCGGCTCGAACACGAGCTCGATCGAGGACAGGCCGGGAACGGATTTGGACCGGATTTCATCGAGCCACGCCACCCCGTTAAGGAGGTCGGCTTCCATCGGAGCAGTGATGAGCTGTTCAACTTCGGCAGCTGAGAGGCCCAGGGCCTCGGTCTGGATCTCGACGTGGGCCGGGGCGAACTCGGGCATGCTGTCGATGGCGACGTGGGGGACATTCACTACCCCGAAGGCAATGAGTCCGGCCGCCACAGCGAGAACCAGGATGCGGAACTGCATACTGAAACGGGTGATCCAGCCGAACATGGCTAGCCCCGTTCCAGGGAGCCGGCGTCGCGGGTGCGGGCGGCGGCGGATTTCGGCAAGTGCACGGAAGAATTGCGCAAGTGATACATGACAGGCTCCTCAACCCGAGACCATTTGCGAATCCCCCCAAGAGATCCCATTTCTTGCTGATCTTTATCGAATAGTGTTCCCATTTGAATCGTTTGGCAAGATCAAAATTTTAGGCCTGCGTCCCGGCTTTTCACGGGTTTCTCCCAGCTTGGAGGCTCACAATGCGCTCTCCAAACAAACTTCGTGGAAGGGCCCGGGCGCCCGCGGCGGGCCACCCGGGTGTTTGTTGTCTTTCTACCTGTCTTCCGCGCCGAGCTACCCGAATTTCTGTCGTAGTTACGTGCCAGATACGTCGGGCAATTGGCAGTAAGTACCGCTATTCCATAGGTATGTCGTTTGTAACAATTGCGGACATAACAGCCCGCGCAGGGCGCCGGAGCGCGAGTCGACTGCGACTACCGGGCCGCGAGCGGCCCGTTGGTTCAGCGCGAACCAGCCCGAGGGGCTAAAGTGGTCCTATGCGCGCCGTGCTCCTGCTTAGCTAGCCGCCCGGCATCCCGGCGAGACCTCGATTCCGAAGAGTCCCCGGATTGCCGAGCGGCGGCCCCTCCATGTCGAGGGGCTTTTGTGTGTCCGGGGTACATTCCGGTCCGCAACGCACGAGGTAACAGCAGGAGTACCACGTACGGACAGTATGGAGTCAGGGCCGGGCAGCCGGCGGTGACAGTGCAGACTTGATGGTGAACAGGCCTGGCGGCAGGCAGGCCTGAAGGTAGACAGGCCTGGGTAACAGGCCGCACAGAACAGAAGAGGCCAGCAGTGAGCGTTCAGCCGGAAACACAGACCGGATCGCCAGCAGCCGCGGCGGAGGGGCCTGAGGAAGGTACCTACAGCTTCGCGGCAATGGAAGCCAAGTGGCCGCAGGTTTGGGAAGACCTGAAGGTCTTCACGCCGCTCGACGACGGCTCAAAGGAACGCCGCTACGTGCTGGACATGTTCCCGTATCCGTCCGGTGACCTTCACATGGGCCACGCCGAGGCGTTCGCGATGGGCGACGTTGTGGCGCGCTACCTGCGCCAGCAGGGCTACGACGTGCTGCACCCGATCGGCTGGGACTCCTTCGGCCTGCCCGCGGAAAACGCGGCGATCAAACGCAACGCGCACCCAAGTGAGTGGACGTACGCCAACATCGACACCCAGGCGGCGTCGTTCAAGCGCTACGCAATCTCCGCGGACTGGTCCCGCCGGCTGCACACCTCGGACCCGGAGTACTACCGCTGGACCCAGTGGCTGTTCACGCGGTTCTACGAGCGTGGACTGGCCTACCGCAAGAATTCGCCGGTCAACTGGTGCCCCAAGGACCAGACCGTGCTGGCCAACGAACAGGTGGTCAACGGCGCCTGCGAGCGGTGCGGCACTCCCGTGACCAAGAAGTCCCTGAACCAGTGGTACTTCAAGATCACCGACTACGCCGACCGGCTGCTCGATGACATGGACGAACTGCGCGGGCACTGGCCCGAACGCGTCCTCGCGATGCAGAAGAACTGGATCGGCCGTTCCGAGGGCGCCCACGTCAACTTCGTGATCGAAGCCGACGGCGGCAAAGCCGCCAAGGACGTCACAGTCTTCACGACGCGCCCGGACACCCTCTACGGCGCCACGTTCTTCGTCGTCGCCGCCGACGCGCCGCTCGCCGTCGAACTGGTCACCGACGAGCACGCCGCCGCCCTGGACGCCTACCGGGAGCAGGTCAAGGCGCTTTCCGAAATCGAGCGCCAGTCCACCGAGCGCGAAAAGACCGGCGTCTTCACCGGGCGCTACGCGACCAACCCGCTCAACGGCGAAAAGCTGCCCGTCTGGGCCGCCGACTATGTCCTGGCCGACTATGGCACAGGCGCCATCATGGCCGTCCCGGCCCATGACCAGCGCGACCTCGACTTCGCCAAGACCTTTGACCTGCCCGTCCGGGCAGTCCTGGACACGGGCGAGGAAGACCCCGCTGCCACGGGCATCGCCACCACCGGCGAGGGGACCCTGATCAACTCCGGCGGCCTCGACGGGCTGCCGAAGGCCGAGGCCATCCCGGCGGCCATCGAAATCCTGCGCGAGTTGGGCACGGGCGAGAAGTTCGTGAACTTCCGGCTGCGTGACTGGCTGCTCAGCCGGCAGCGGTTCTGGGGCACACCGATCCCCATCATCCACTGCCCGGCCTGCGGGGAGGTCCCGGTCCCGGACGATCAGCTGCCCGTGACCCTGCCGGCGGACCTGCGCGGCGAGGACCTGTCCCCGAAGGGCACGTCACCGCTCGCCGCGGTCGAAAGCTGGGTCAATGTCGAGTGCCCCAATTGCCAGGGCCCGGCCAAGCGGGACACGGACACGATGGACACCTTCGTGGATTCCTCCTGGTACTTCCTGCGCTTCGTCTCTCCGCAGTACACCGGCGGTCCGTTCGATCCGGAGAAGATCAACGACTGGATGCCGGTTGGTCAGTACGTGGGCGGCGTGGAGCACGCCATCCTGCACCTGCTCTATGCGCGGTTCTTCACCAAGGTCATCCACGACCTCGGCATGATTGAGGCGGACGAGCCGTTCAGCGCACTGCTGAACCAGGGGCAGGTGCTCAACGGCGGCAAGGCCATGAGCAAGTCCCTGGGCAACGGCGTCGACCTCGGCGAGCAGTTGGACAAGTTCGGCGTGGACGCCGTCCGCCTGACCATGATCTTCGCCTCCCCGCCGGAGGACGACGTCGACTGGGCGGACGTATCGCCGGCGGGCTCCGCGAAGTTCCTGGCCCGGGCCTGGCGCCTCGGCCAGGACGTCACAAGCGCACCCGGCGTCGATGCCGCCACCGGAGACCGTGCGCTGCGCACCGTCACCCACCGCACGATCGCCGATGCGCAGGCCCTGTTGGACAACAACAAGTTCAACGTGGTTGTGGCGAAGCTGATGGAACTGGTCAACGCCACCCGCAAGACCATAGATGCGGCCAGCGGTGCCGGCGGTGCGGACCCAGCAGTCCGCGAGGCCGTGGAGGCCGTAGCCGTCATTTTGAGCCTGTTTGCGCCGTATACCGCCGAGGATCTGTGGAACGTCCTGGGGCACCCTGCATCGGTCGCCAACGCAGGCTGGCCCACGCACGACGACGCACTGCTCGTGGAGGACACGGTCACTGCCGTCGTCCAGGTGCAGGGCAAGGTGCGGGACCGGCTGGAGGTTTCCCCGGACATCTCCGAGGAGGACCTGCGCGAACTGGCGCTGGCATCGGATAATGTCCAGCGCGCCCTCGACGGCCGTGGCCTTCGCACGGTGATCGTGCGGGCGCCTAAACTGGTCAACATCGTCCCGGCCTAGCCGGACGAACCAGCCTGCACTGGCCGCCGGCTGATCCCGGCGCCCAGTGCAGACAACCAGTGCAGACAACCGGTGCAGACAATGGGACGGGCACAAGTGCCCCCGCCGGAGAAGTAAGTCCACGCGTCCCCACAGCAGGAGGTCCTCCGTGCCACACCGCGAGCCGTCAGGCTGGCCATGGCTGCGCGAGCGGCTTGTTCGCCTGCGGCAGGGTTCCCGGGACAGCATCCCCGAAGCGGCTCCCGCCGCCGTCGTGCAGGTTGCGGTGGTCACGGACTCTGCCGCCGCGCTGCCCGCGGACTGGGTCCGGGCTTTCGCTGCCGACGGCCGGCTCACCGTGGTCCCAATGCCCGTGATGGTCGGCGCCGAAATCTACGGCGAGGGTGAGGACGACATTGCGGAGACCATCGCCGTTGCCCTGGCCAGCGGCAAACCCGTCAAGACTTCGCGTCCGTCACCGGGGCAGTTTGAACACGCCTACCGGGAGGCCAGCGAGCGTGGCTTCCAGTCCGTGGTCTCCATTCACATCTCCGCGGGGCTGTCCGGGACAGCCGACGCCGCCCGCCTGGCAGCCCAACGGGTCGGCATACCCGTAGAGGTCCTCGACTCCCGGACGGTCGGAATGGCCCAGGGGATGGGCGTGCAGGGCGCGGTGGTCGCGGCCGCCGACGGCAGGAGCGCGGCCGACGTCTTGGCCTTCGCGCAGGACCGGCTGGACCGCACCAAAGTGTACTTCTATGTCCCGACCCTGGAACAGTTGCGCCGGGGCGGCCGGATCGGGGCGGCGGCCTCGCTCTGGGGGACCATGTTCTCCATCAAACCCATCCTGGCGGTGGAAGACGGCCGGATCATCCCGCTGGAAAAAGTCCGGTCAGCGGCGAAGGCCATCGCACGCCTGGAAGAAATCGTGGCCGCGGACGCCTCCGGCCGCCCTGCCGGTCAGGCGCGGCTGGCTGTGCACCACTTTGGCAACCAGGCCGAGGCTGAAGACCTTTCCCGGCGCCTGGCCGTGGCATTGCCGGCATGTCCGCCGGCCCAGATCAGCGCTCTCCCGGCAGTCCTGGCGGCCCACGCCGGGCTCGGTGTGCTCGCCGTGATCGTGGGGGAGGGCAGCACACCCGCAGCAGCGAAACCCGATGCCTTCGCCGGGGACGTCGCCAGCCCGGACGGCGGGGAAGCGCGCCCTGGCAGGGCGGCGGCCGAAGCGGCGGAAGCCGGCGACTAGCGCGGCGGGTCCATGTGCTCTATCTGCGCGGGCGCTGGACTCTGGCCGTGAACGGGCGGCGGCGGTAAAGTCACTCCACCGAACCCAGAGAACCAGCGAACCCGGAGGCCGCCATGGCAATGCAGGTGCACCACGTAGCCCAGTTAGACCGCGACGTTGCCGAAGAGGTGACCAAGTGGCTGAAATACCTCAAAGGCCAAGTGACCAGCGTTCAATTCCTCACCACCACGGTCCCGGATCCCAAGGCCGCGGATAAATGGCGCGTGCAGTACGAGGCATACATCACCTATCAGAAGTGAACCCCCGACTGTAGCTGCGTTTCAGGGGGTAGGCACGGGCGTTGTCCGTCCGGGTGTGGGCGATGCTGTACGCGCGGGTGTGGCTGGTTCCGTTGGCGTTGTCTCTGGCGTTGTCTCTGGCAAGGTGGTTGGTGGGGCGGTGGTTGGCGGGACGGACGGCTCGGACGTCGGCGGGGCGGGCGTTTCCGGGACCGTCGGTGGGGCGGCCGGCTCGGACGTTGGCGGGGCGGGCGTTTCCGGGACCGTCGGTGGGGCGGCCGGCTCGGACGTTGGCGGGGCGGGTGTTTCCGGGACCGTCGGCACGGTGACTGGCGCGGACGGCTCGGACGATGGCGCGGCCGGCGTTTCCGGGACCGTCGGCACGGTGACTTGCGCGGACGTTGGCGAGGCGGGCGTTTCCGGGACCGTCGGCACGGTGACTGGCGCGGACGTTGGCACGGTGGTCGGTATGACGGTTGGCGTCGTGGGCGCGGGTGGCGACGCTGACGTTGGTGGGGTGGTTGGCGTTAGGGAGGCCGGCGGGGCCGTTGGAGGCGGAGTCGTTGGCGGCGGCGTTGGCCCGGGGTCTGGCTGATTCGGCCCGATAGTGTAGCTGGGCTGCTGGCCTGAGCCGTTGACCCACAGGGCGGCCTGCACCCTGCGGGCACTTCCGGGCTCCAGCCACCAGAGCACCTGCACGTTGCAGTGGTAGACAATCGTGACATTGGCGACGGCGCCCTGCGGCGGAACTGCGTGGATCGAGGTGGCGGCCGTTTGGGTGGTCCAGATGAAATTCTGGTCGGCAGTCATTCCCGCCGTGCCGTCGACCGAAACATGCGCTATGCCGTACAGACCGTACTGGGGGCAGAAACTGCTTTCCAGAGAAAACTTGACCACCTGGGTTGAGGTGGCTTGCGTTGTGTCTGCCACGACCGGCGGGGCTGGCAGCATGGTGCCGCCAAGCGCCAGCACCGCCGCGGGCCCAAACAACCACTTCATTGCACACCAGCTTTCGACGCCTGATATTTACATCCAGGCGATCAGGGTTGCCCCCAGCCGGCAAAGTCTTCTCGATTGGATGCAGACGTTACCACCGGGTCCGGGCGGGCACCAGCGTAGGGAATACTTGCCTGATGCCGCGGATCTACGCGTATTACTCAGGTATTTCCACATACGCCCGGTCTCCGGTATCAGCGGGGGGTGAGGACTGCCTAGAGTCGTTCCATGCCGCGCCGCAACCCGGGAACTGAATCCGCCACAGGCGTCAGGGTTGCCCGTGAACGCCTGGCAGCGACGCGCTGGGCTGCCCGGGGTGCGGAAGATGCCGCGGATCCGGGCGAATCCCCGGATCCGGGCCGGGGACCAGGCGACTCAACGGGGCTGCTGGAGTTGCAGGTTCCGGCGCCAGGCAGCCCTGTCCCGGTCCGGGCAGCTGATGCGGTACCCGCTGCTGGACGGCGCGTAGGTGGCGGCACTTCACACCATGCTGATGAAAGCCGCGGGTACCGCCGGGCAGGGAGACAGGCGCTGGCTTTGCGATTTCGGGCCAGGACAGGGGTTAAGGCTGCTGCCCTGCTGGGCGTCCTTGCCGTGGTCCTGGGCGGCTGCTTCTGGTGGCAGGCCGGGACCGGCGGCGCGCAGGTGGTGGCTCTGAGCGACTCCGCCCCCGCCGCCGAGGAAGCACCCGATCCGGCGGATGGCGGGTCAACCGCCCCGCCGGGAGATGATGCCACCGCGGAGCCGGAAAGCATCGAGGTCCACGTTGCCGGTGCCGTGGCCACCCCGGGGGTGGTTCAACTGCCGGCGGGAAGCCGGCTGCATGAGGCAATTGCAGCGGCGGGCGGACCCACGGTTCTCGGGGATCCGGACCGGCTCAACCTGGCCGCCGTGCTGGAGGATGGGCAGAAGGTCCTGGTGCCCATTCGCGGCGAACCCGGTCAGGCCGATGCGCCCACGGACGGCTCACCTGCGCCCGGTTCCGGTACGGGCGGCACGGGGCCAGTCGGCGGGAGCGGGAAGGTCAACCTCAACACCGCCGGCCTCGAGGAACTCGGGACCCTCCCGCGCGTCGGGCCGGTGCTGGCGCAGCGGATCGTGGATTGGCGCCAGCAGCACGGGCGGTTCAAGTCAGTGCAGGAGCTCGACGCCGTCGACGGGATCGGTCCGAAGTTGCTTGAGGCCCTGCTCCCGTTGGTGGGTATCTGACGTGGCAAATCCTGAGATCGAAAAGCCCTGCACTGCACAGCCCGGCGCTGCACAGCCTGGCACTGCACGGCGTGGCGTGGGCCGGACCGGCCCGCTGGGTTCTGTGGCGGTCCCGCAGAGCCGCTGGCAGCGCTACGTCGATGCGGCTGTCGATTCTCCGCCGCGTGCCGAGCACGGGGACCCGGTGGCCTCCGGCCGGATCCGCGGATCCGGCAAACCCGCGCGCGACACCGCCGCGCGTCAGCGCCCGATCGAGCGGACACGGCGGACGGACCTTCGCCTGGTGCTCCCGGCACTCCTTGTCTGGGGGACCGTCGTTGCCGGAAACTGGCTGTCCCCTGCAGGGCTGGCCGGTCTCTGCACGGCGCTGGCGGCGGCCGGAGGCATGCTCGTCGTGGCCGGTCGCGTCATCCTCGGCCGTTCTGGGCTCCGCCCGTCGAGGGAGCGGGGCGCCAGGAGTGGGCGGTGTGGCGCCGGGCGCGGCCGCAGTGCCGGGCAGACGGTTCCGCGCAGCATTCGCGCCACGGTGGCCGTGGCGCTGTTGCTGTCCCTCGCGGCAGGCTCGCACGCCGCCGTCGAGGCCTCCCGGCGGCACGACGGCGCCATCGCTGAAGCTGTGGCCGCCCGCGCGGCCGTCGTCGCGGAACTGGAGATTGCAGGCGCCCCGCGGCGGCTCAGGATTCCCGGTGCCGGTGGCCTGCCGGACCGCTGGGCAGTTCCCGTGATCCTGACGGCGATGACCTTCGGCGGCCACAGGGTCGCCGGGGACGCGCGGTTCGTCGTCATGGGCGGGGCCACGTGGGGAGACGCCGTTCCGGGCCAGCTCCTGCGCGCCACGGGCAAACTCCGTCCCTCCGCGCCAGGGGAGCCGGAGGCAGGACTCCTGTCAGCGACGTCGGCCCCAACCCTGTTGCGGGGACCAGGGCCCTGGCAGCACGGCCCCGGGGAGCTTCGCCTCGCCTTCACCGCCGCGGCGGCACGGTTCGGGGGCGACGCCGGCGGCCTGCTGCCCGGCATGGTCACCGGCGACACCAGCGCCCTGGACCCCGAGCTGGAAGCCGCCATGAAGACCGTCGGGATGACGCACCTGACCGCCGTCAGCGGGGCCAACTGCAGCCTGATCCTCGGGACGCTGCTGCTCGCCGCCCGCACGCTCCGCCTTCCGCGCGCGGCAGCCGCCGCGGCCAGTCTCGCGGGGCTGGCGCTGTTCGTCCTCATGGTGGGACCGGATCCGAGTGTGCTGCGGGCCGCCCTCATGGGCAGCATCGGCCTCGCTTCCGTAGCTCTTGGCCGGGCGGGGCGCGGACTCAGCCTGCTCTGTGTTGCCGTCATCGGCCTGCTGCTGGCGCAGCCGGTCCTGGCTGCCAGCTTCGGATTCCTGCTCTCGGTCCTGGCCACGCTGGGAATCGTGGTCGCCGGACGCCGCATCATGGACTGGCTGCCACCTTCGGTGCCGCGCTGGGCGGCAGCCGGTGTCGCCGTACCCCTGTCCGCCCAGCTCTTTTGCGCCCCGGCGATCGTGTTGTTGCAGCCGCAGTTCGGCGCCTACACGCTGCCCGCGAATGTGGCCGCTGCAGCGCTCGTGGCGCCAGTTACGCTCCTCGGCACGGCCGCCGTGGTGCTCCTGCCCGCTCTCCCGGCCGCCGCGGGCCTCCTCATGGCCGCAGCTGCTGTCTTCGCAGGCGCGGTGGCGGGGGTCGCCCGGCTGTTCGCGGCACTCCCGGGCGCCGCCTTGCCATGGCCGGAAGGAGTCTTCGGTGCAGCCACCATGGGAATCTTTTCCGCGGCTGTGCTGGCGGCGGCGTGGCTCGGCCTGCACTCTGCCGCGGTCGCCCGTGGCGTCCTCGCGGCACACTCGCGGGTAGTCGCCGTCCTCGATGGAYGGTCGCACGCGGCGACACGGTCAGGCGCCCGGCGGCCCGTCGGCCGCGGCTTGGAGCACCGGTCCGGGCGTGGGACGCTTAGAGTCCGCAAACCAACTTCCGGGAGGAATCACGAGTGGCTGCTGCCCAGACCCAACGGCCCAGGACCTCGGCGTCGAACACCGCCACCTGGCGTGACGTGACACCTGCTGCCGTCGTCCTGGTGGGCGGTCCGGAAGACTACATAGGTGCCCGGGCCATGGACCGTATCCGCGCGCAGGTCCGCGCGGTGGCGCCCGACGTCGAAATTACGCGGCTCAATGCCGGCAGCTACACGGCCGGGTCCCTGGCCATGAACGTCAGCCCTTCGCTGTTCGGCGAACAAAAGCTCATCGAGGTTGACGGGCTCGAGGCGATGAACGATGCCTTCCTCGCCGATGCCCTGAAGTATGTGGTCCAGCCGGAACCGGAGGCCTTCCTGGTGCTCCGCCACGGCGGGGGAGTCCGCGGCAAGAAGCTGCTGGACGCCATCAAGGCCGCGGGCTGGCCCGTTGTTGACTGCCAGCCGCTCAAGAAAGACGCCGAGAAGATCGCCTTCGTCACGGCCGAGTTCCGGGCGGCCTCCCGTCGTATCGACCCCGACGCCGTGCACGCCCTCGTTAATGCCGTTGGCGCGCAGCTCGCGGAACTCGCCGCCGCCTGCAGCCAGCTGATCGCTGACGCCACCACCGGCGTGGACGCGGCCATGGTGGACAAGTACTACGGCGGCCGGGTCGAGGCAACAGGTTTCAAGGTCGCCGACGCCGCGATGGCCGGCAACGGCCCGCTGGCCCTCTCCACACTTCGCCACGCCCTGGCCACCGGCGCGGACCCGGTGCCGATCGTGGCTGCCCTGGCGTCGAAGTTGCGCTCCCTGGCCAAGGTGGCCGGCGCGCAGGGGTCGTCCGCGCAGATCGCCAAGCAACTAGGTATGCAGCCTTGGCTCGTCGAACAGGCCCAGCGGGAAGTCCGGCGCTGGACGCCCGAGGGGCTGGTCCGCTCCATCCAGGTCACCGCCGAGGCCGACGCCCAGGTCAAGGGCCTCTCCCGGGATCCTGTCTATGCCGTGGAACATGCGGTAACGGTGATTGCCACCTCGGCCAGGAGTTCCTGACACCCGCGTTCGAACCCAGGGGCCCGGCGTGTCGGCCCTGCGGGTCCGGCCGGACCAGGTGCGGCGTGTCGGCCCTGCCGGCGCGGACCCGGCTGCGGGCAGCCTGCGGCGTACCGGAGTCGTACCAGAACGGGTCCGGAGTCGGCCCATTGCGGAACCGGTTTAACTGGATGTGGCCGGCACCCATGGGGTGCCGGCCACAATCATCAGTTCAAGTGAACTGGAAACCTTAGAGCGCGTTGACCTTCTTGGAGATGGCCGACTTGCGGTTTGCAGCGTTGTTCTTGTGGAGAACGCCCTTGCTGACGGCCTTGTCCAGCTTGCGGCTGGCAGAAAGCAGTGCAACAGCCGCAGCATCCTTGTCGGTGGACTCAACGGCGGTGTTGACGGCGCGGATGGCCGTCTTCAGCTCAGACTTGACTGCGTTGTTGCGCAGGCGAGCCTTTTCGTTGGTCAGGATGCGCTTCTTCTGGGACTTGATATTAGCCACGTGTGAACTCTCTTTTTCAATGCGGAAAATGGTCTAGAGGGCTTTCAGATTGGCCATTGACTGAGCGGCGTGGGGATACCTATGGCGACCAACCATCTGTGGCCGTCGACCTGCACGGACACACAGCTGTAAATAATAGCAGAGATCAACGTGCAGGCACGAGTGCGGGTGGCAATCCGCCGCCGCGCACGGTGTCCGCCGGGTCAGCTCCAGCCGTGCCGCTGCCGCAGCGCGGCCGCGATGAGGTTAAAGCGGCCTGCGTCCAGGATCGCTCCTTCGCGCCGGATGTCCTTCGCGTTGATCTGCAGAACCCGGTCCAGCTTCGCTTCGCTGGGCCGCCACTGACGGTCCCAGGGTCCCGTGCCGATGTCCACGTAGTCATCCGACCGGCGGGAGTCGCCGTCGTGGTCCTTGCTCGTCAGCATCAGGCCCAACAAATACCTGCCGCTGGCGCCCACCAACAGCACCGGACGGTCCTTGCCCTGGGAGTAGTCCTCTTCGTAGGGCACCCAGGTCCAGACGATTTCGCCGGGCTCGGGCAGGCCGTTGGGTGCGGGGGCATAGCGGACGGCGGCCCGCCCCCGGAAGTCGCCGGGATATGTCCCGGTCAGTCCGGCGGCCGGGGTGCCGCCTGTGGAGCGGGCCGGGGTACCGGGACGCGCCTGGCCCGGCCGCCGCTTCGCCGCAGGCTTTCGGGCAGGTTTTGCCGCCGGCTCACGGGTGGTTCCCGGTGCAGAGCCGCCAAGTTTATCCAGGAAGCGCAGGGCATCGCGGACCGCAACGCTGATCGATCGTAAGTTCCAAGCCATGGGGAAACCATACCGGCAACCCCCGCGGGGAAAGGGGCAGGGAAACGGGGGGAGACGTGGGGCAGAGGGTGGCCGACAGTCGGCCGGCGGCGAGGCGGGGGCGGTCCCAGGAACGGCGCAGCACGCAGCCAGATCCGGGGGGCCAACCGCAGCCGAATCGAGGCCAGATCGGCGGGCGGAATCCCGCCGAGAGTCCACCGGACCCAGGGCAGCGCGCAACGCAACGCAGGGATGCACTGCCACTGGCCCGGACGTGGGAGACTATAGGGACAGAAATGCGCCACGTCGCAGGATGGCATACGAGCATCCGCACCGAGCCGTGGAAAAGCCAACAGTAATGCCAACAGTAAGGACCCTGCGTGTCTCCCATGGCCCGCACCGCCCCGGTGCCCGCCGCAACAGATCCGGCCATCATCCGGAACTTCTGCATCATTGCGCACATTGACCACGGCAAATCCACACTGGCCGACCGGATGCTCCAGTTCACCGGTGTTGTCCAGTCCCGTGACATGAAGGCCCAGTACCTGGACCGCATGGACATTGAGCGCGAACGCGGCATCACCATCAAATCCCAGGCCGTCCGCATGCCCTGGGAACTCGACGGCACCAGCTACGCGCTGAACATGATCGACACCCCCGGGCACGTCGACTTCACGTACGAGGTCTCCCGCTCGCTCGCGGCCTGCGAAGGCGCGATCCTGCTGGTGGACGCGGCCCAGGGCATCGAGGCCCAGACCCTCGCCAACCTCTACCTGGCGATGGAAAACAACCTCACCATCATCCCGGTCCTGAACAAGATCGACCTCCCGGCAGCCCAGCCCGAGAAATACGCGGCGGAACTCGCCAACCTGATCGGCGGCGACCCCGACGACGTGCTCCGCGTCTCCGGCAAGACCGGCATGGGCGTCGAGGTCCTGCTGGACAAGATCGTCCGCGACCTGCCGGCACCGGTGGGCGACCCGAACGCCCCCGCCCGGGCCATGATCTTCGACTCGGTCTACGACACCTACCGCGGTGTGGTCACCTACGTCCGCGTCGTCGACGGCATGCTGCACCCGCGTGAACGCATCCAGATGATGTCCACCCGTGCCACGCACGAGCTCCTTGAGATTGGTGTGAGCTCCCCGGAACCCACCCCCTCCAAGGGCCTTGGCGTCGGCGAGGTCGGCTACCTCATCACCGGTGTGAAGGACGTCCGCCTGTCCAAGGTGGGCGACACCGTCACCAACCTGGCCAAGCCCGCCACGGAGTCCCTCCCCGGCTACGCGGACGCCAAGCCGATGGTCTTCTCCGGCCTGTATCCGCTCGACGGCACGGACTATCCGGTGCTCCGCGATGCGCTGGAGAAGCTGATGCTCAACGACGCCGCACTGGTGTACGAGCCCGAAACGTCCGCCGCGCTGGGCTTCGGCTTCCGCGTGGGATTCCTGGGCCTGCTGCACCTGGAAATCACCCGCGAGCGGCTCGAACGCGAATACAACCTGGACCTCATTTCCACCGCGCCCAACGTGGAATACGAGGTCACGCTGGAGGACAAGAAGGTCGTCCACGTCACCAACCCCAGCGAATACCCCACCGGCAAGATCGCTGAGGTCCGTGAGCCGATGGTGTCCGCCACCATCCTTGCGCCGAACGAGTTTGTCGGCGCCATCATGGAGCTGTGCCAGAGCCGCCGCGGCGTCATGGGCGGCATGGACTACCTCTCCGAGGACCGGGTGGAAATCCGCTACCGCCTGCCGCTGGCCGAAATCGTCTTCGATTTCTTCGACATCCTCAAATCCAAGACCCGCGGCTACGGGTCACTGGACTGGAAGGCCGACGGCGAGCAGGTGGCCGACCTGGTCAAGGTGGACATCATGCTCCAGGGCGAACAGGTTGATGCGTTCTCCGCCATCACCCACCGCGACAAGGCCTACGCCTACGGCGTGATGATGACCGGCAAGCTGCGTGAACTCATCCCGCGCCAGCAGTTTGAGGTGCCCATCCAGGCCGCCATCGGCTCCAGGATCATCGCCCGCGAAAGCATCCGCGCCATCCGCAAGGACGTCCTTGCCAAGTGCTACGGCGGTGACATCACCCGAAAGCGCAAGCTGCTGGAAAAGCAGAAGGAAGGCAAGAAGCGCATGAAGATGGTGGGCCGCGTCGAGGTGCCGCAGGAGGCTTTCATCGCCGCGCTGACAACGGACGAGTCCAAGGACAAGGCCAAGAAGTAACGGTGCAGGTAATGACTGTTGGTGCAGTATCGGCAGGCCGGGCCCGTGCCTAGCGTTCTTCCCCTCGGCGATCCGGCGCCGGCAGACGGGCTGCTGCCCGCACAGGCGGGCGAGGGCGCCGATCAGCGCGCTTTTGGGCTGTACGTGCACATCCCGTTCTGCGCGGTCCGCTGCGGGTACTGCGATTTCAACACCTACACCGCCACCGAGCTGGGCGGCGGGGCCTCCCAGGACGCCTACGCCGCCACAGCGATCGCGGAAGTGGAGTTCGCCGCCGCGGCCCTGAAGGGCAGCGGCCTGCCCGGCCGTCCCCTCAGCACGGTCTTCTTCGGCGGCGGCACGCCCACGCTGCTGCCGGCGGAGGACCTGGCGCGCATCCTCACCGCCGCGATCGACGCCTGGGGACTGCAGCCCGGCGCCGAGGTGACCACCGAGGCGAACCCCGATTCCGTCACGCCCGCATCCCTGCAGTTGCTGGCCGACGCCGGGTTCACCCGCGTTTCGTTCGGCATGCAGTCGGCCGTGCCGCACGTCCTGAAGGTCCTGGACCGCACCCACACGCCCAGCCGGGTGCCCGAGGTGGTGCAGTGGGCGCGTAATGCCGGGCTCTCGGTCAGCCTCGACCTCATATACGGGACGCCGGGGGAGTCGCTGGAGGACTGGCGCTACTCGCTCGAGACCGCACTGTCCTACGCCCCCGACCACATCAGCGCCTATGCCCTGATCGTTGAAGACGGCACCAAGCTTGCCGCGCAGATCCGCCGTGGCGAAGTGCCGGAAATCGACGACGACGACCACGCCGCCAAGTACGAACTCGCCGACGAACTGATGTCCGCCTCCGGGCTCAACTGGTACGAGGTCAGCAACTGGTCCCGCACCCCCGAACAGGCCTGCCGGCACAACCTCGCCTACTGGCGCGGGGACGACTGGTGGGGCATCGGGCCGGGGGCACACTCGCATGTGGGCGGCGTCCGCTGGTGGAACGTCAAGCACCCCACCGCCTACGCCAACCGCCTCGGCGCCGGCGCTTCACCCGCCGCCGGACGCGAAACGCTGGACTCCGAGACCCGCAACGTGGAACGGGTCATGCTCGAGGCCCGGCTCAATTCCGGACTCGACATCCCAAGCCTCGGCGGCCTGGGGGACACCGGCAGGCACGCTGTCGCAGGGCTGATCGCGGACGGCCTCGTGGACCCCGCAGCGGCTTTCAAAGGCCGCCTCATTCTCACGCTTAAGGGCCGGCTGCTGGCTGACGCCGTCGTCCGCAGGATCCTGCCGGACTAGTCTGCCGGGCAAAGCCTCCACTAGTTGGCTGCCGCATCAGCGGCCACAACACCCTGCCGCACAAAAGAGAGCCGGCCGCTGCCCCTGACGGGCGGCGGCCGGCTCTCTTGCTTGGGTCCGGGCCGGCTATTTGATCCAGCGCAGGTTGAACTCGTAACGGTGCGGCTGGCCGCGGTTGACGTGGATGCCGGCCGCCACCGAGAAGCACGTCACGGCGATCCAGATCACCGTGGCGAGCACGGCGAAGAGGTTGCCCACCACCGGGATGAAGACCAGTAAATTGGCCAGCACCGCGGCGAGCGTCGGCGGCAGCGTGAAATTGAGGGCTTCCTTGGATTCCTGTGCCGTGAACGGGCCGCGGTCCTTGAAGATGAGGTAGATCAGCAGCGACGGCACGCAGCCCAGGATGCCGCCAAAGTGCGCGAGCGTGGCCCACTGGCGGTCCTCGCTGGCCGTCAGCGGCAGCGCGTTTGCCGGAACGCCATGGTACGGGGGCTGGCCATGGCCAGCCTGATTGCCCGTGTGTTCGCGTGCGTTATCTGCCACGGTGTAGCCCTTCGGATTGCGGTGATGCGTTGCTGCCTGGGTTGTGCCTGAAATAGCCGGGACCGCACTAGAAGCGCGGCCGCCGTTTCAAGAATACTTGCTCGGGCCCGGAAATGGAGATCAGGGGCGGCCGCCGCGGCGGACTAGGGCACGGTGAGGAAGTCAATGACCTCTTCCACGCGGCCGAGCAACGACGCCTCCAGATCAGCGTAGCTGCGGACAGCCCCCAGAAGTTTCTGCCAGCCGAGGCCGATGTCCTCCTTTGTGGAGTGGGGCCAGCCGAAAGCCATCAGGATCCCGGTCTTCCAGTCCGTGCCGCGGGGGATCACGGGCCACTGCTCGATCCCCAGGACCGCGGGCCGGATGGCCTGCCACACGTCCACGTAAGGGTGCCCCACAATCAGGACGTTGCCGGCGGCGCCCGGTGAGGCCATGACGGCGTCGGCGATCCGCGACTCCTTGGAGTCGGCCACGAGGTGGTCTACCAGCACGCCGAGGCGCCGGCCAGGGCCCGGGCCGAAGTCCGCCACGGCGGCCGCGAGGTCGTCAATGCCGTGCAGGGGCTCGACGACGATGCCCTCCACCCGGAGGTCATCGCCCCACACTTTCTCCACCAGCTCGGCGTCGTGCTTTCCTTCCACCCAGATGCGGCTGGCCTTGGCCACCTGTGCGCGCTGCCCCGCCACCCGCACCGAGCCCGACGCCGTACGGCCGGCCCCGGCGGCCGGTGCCGTCTTCTTCGGGGCCGGCGGCATCAGGCGGATGGGCTGGCCGTCCAAGAGGAAGCCGAAGCCGAGGCGGAAGGACCGCGACTTGCCCCGCCGGTCCTCCAGCGCCACCACGTGCATGCCGCCGGACTTCTCCACCCGGGTGACGGCGCCCACCCAACCGGACTGGACCTCCTCGAGGACCATCCCGCGTTCCACCGGGACTTCCGGCAACTGGGTCTTGGCGGGGGCGGACAGGTCCTGGGGTCCCCAGTTCTGGTACGACATCTCTACACGCTAACTTTGCACTCGGAATGTACGGGCGGTCGGTGGAACTCTCCGGGGGCCGGAACCGGACCGCGACGACGCGGCAACGGCAGCGGCTGCCACGGTCTCGGCGCCGGCGTGACGGGAATCGCGTTCCCGCGGGCCACGCCTGGAGCGAATCCAATGCTAACAACGCGGCGACTCATATTAGACTGGTTAGCACTTAGGCATGTCGAGTGCTAACCCTTGTCCTGTGGCGGGCCGTCCGTGCACCATTTGTGGACCCGGACGGGCGAGGGGAGTGGCACCGGCTGCGGGACAGTCGACAGGAGGTGGAGCGTGAGCGAACCGCGCAAACTCGAAGTGCTGCGCGCCATCGTGGAGGACTACGTCCATTCGCGTGAGCCCGTTGGTTCCAAAGCGCTCGTTGAACGGCACCATCTCGGCGTCTCGAGCGCCACGATCCGAAATGACATGGCGGCGCTGGAAGACGAGGGCCTGATCACGGCACCGCACACGAGCGCCGGCCGGATCCCCACCGACAAGGGCTACCGGCTGTTCGTCGACCAGATCTCAGCGGTGAAGCCGTTGTCGCCGGCCGAGCGCCGGGCCATCCAGGCGCTGCTGGAAGGATCCGAGGACCTCGACGACATCCTTGACCGGACCGTGAGGCTCCTCTCGCACCTGACCAACCAGGTCGCCGTCGTGCAGTATCCGCTGCGCAGCCGCGCCCGGGTGCGGCACATCGAGTTCGTGCTGCTGGCGCCCCGGAAAGTGCTGGCGGTCCTGATCGCGGACACGGGCAAAGTGGAGCAGCGCGTGATCGACGTCGGGCAGGACATTCCCGACGACGCGCTGGCGGAATTGCGGACCAGCTTTCTGGCCAGCCTGTCCGGTACACCGCTGAGCCTGATGCCGCAGCTGCTGCCCGCCGTCGTTGCCGGCGGCCCGCCCGCGCGGCGCGGAGCAGCCCAGGCGCTGGCCCGCGGCCTTGAGGCCCTGGCCACGAGCAGCCGTGAAGAGCGCATGGTCATGGCCGGCACCGCCAACCTGGCCCGCTCCAATGTGGACTTCCCGCTCAGCATCGGCCCCGTGCTGGAGGCCCTCGAGGAACAGGTGGTCATGCTCCGCCTGCTCAGCGAAATGGCCGAAGACCCGCGCGGTGTGACCGTCAGCATCGGCCGGGAAAACCCCTACGACGGTCTCGCCGAGGCCTCGGTCGTGGCCACCGCCTACGGGCCGGACGCCACGGCCAAGGTCGGCGTGCTTGGGCCCACCCGGATGGACTATCCCACCACCATGGCCGCCGTCCGAGCGGTGGCCCGCTACCTTTCGAGGATCCTGGGCCCCTGACAGGCCCGGGACCGAATACGACTTCTTGCCCCACAGGCAGTGCCCCACAGGCAGTACAACAAGGAAGAGATACACACTTTGAGCAGCCACTACGACGTTCTTGGAGTCTCCCGCGACGCATCGGGGGAGGAGATCAAGAAGGCCTACCGGAAACTGGCCCGGACCCTGCACCCGGACGTGAACCCCGGGGAGGACGCCTCGGACAGGTTCAAGGCCGTCACGCACGCCTACGAGGTCCTCTCCGATCCGCAGAAGCGCCGGGTCTATGACACCACGGGCAACGAGAACGGTACCGACAACGGGTTCGGCGGCGGCAGCTACTCGGGCCAGGGCTTCGCCTTCCAGGACATCTTCGAGACCTTCTTCGGCGCCGGTGGCGGCCAGGGCGGCCCGTCGTCCCGGGTCCGCCGCGGCCAGGACGCGCTGATCAGCGTCCGGATCGACCTCCGCGATGCGGTGTTCGGCGTGAACAAAAAGCTCGAGGTCGACACGGCCGTCATCTGCCCCACCTGCGAGGGGTCCTGCTGCCGGGAAGGCACCCACCCGGTCCGCTGCGACATCTGTGGCGGCAGCGGTCAGGTCCAGCGCGCCGTGCGGTCCATCCTGGGCCAGGTCATGACGTCCGCCCCCTGCGGGTCTTGCGAGGGCTTCGGCACCGTCATCAAGGACCCGTGCAACGAATGCAGCGGCCAGGGCCGGATCCGCAGCCGCCGCTCCCTCACCGTCAAGGTCCCGGCCGGCGTGGCCACCGGCACCCGCATCCAGCTGTCCGGCCAGGGCGAGGCAGGCCCCGCCGGCGGCCCCGCCGGGGACCTGTACGTGGAGATCCGGGTCAACAACGACGCCACTTACGTGCGCGAGGGCGATGACCTCCACGCGAGCCTCAACATTCCCATGACGGCGGCCGCGCTCGGCACCGAAATATCCCTCGACACCTTCGACGGACAGCAGGAGATCGATGTCAAGGCCGGCACCCAGTCCGGCGAGATCATCACCCTTCGCGGTCTCGGCGTCACGCACCTGCGCGGCCACGGCCGCGGTGATCTGAAGGTGCACCTGCAGGTGGAAACACCGGTCAAGCTCGATCACGTCCAGGAAGAACTTCTCCGTCAGCTGGCCAAGCACCGCGGCGAGCACCTCACGGAAGGAAAGCTCGCGGCCAGCGGCGGCGTCTTCGCCAAACTGCGGGACCGGCTCGGTAACCTGTAGCGGTGAGCAACCCGGTCTTCTTCACCGCCCCAGGCACCCTGGACCAGCAGGTCCCCGGCTCGGCCTTCGTCCTCGGGGGCACCGAGGCCCGCCACGCCGTCACAGTCAAACGGATCGGCGTCGGCGAAGCCGTCGACATCGCGGACGGCGCCGGCAAGCGCCTGACCGGCACCGTGACAGCCGTCGCTGCTGGGGAGCTGACCGTCGAATGCGTGGGCCTGGCTGAGGAACTACGGCCCGGAACACGGCTGGTCCTGGTCCAGGCCCTTGCCAAGGGCGACCGCGATGAACTGGCGGCCGAGACCGCGACCGAGTTGGGCATCGACGCCGTCATTCCCTGGCAGGCCGAGCGGTCCATTGTGCGGTGGAAGGCGGAGCGGGCCGCGAAGGCGCATGCCAAGTGGCAGTCGGTGGTGACAGCAGCTGCCAAGCAGGCGCGCCGGGCATGGATTCCCGAGGTCCGGGCCGCCGTCGACGGCGCCGGGCTGCAGACGGCGGTAGCGGCGGCAGACCTCGCCGTTATCCTGCATGAAGACGCCGTGCGCCCGCTGCGGCAGGTACTCGAGGCCTGGCTGGAAAGTGTTGGTCCCGGCGAGGTTGTGGCAGACGCTGCCGGATCCCGTGAGGTCCTGCTGATCGTGGGTCCGGAAGGCGGCATCAGCCCGCGGGAGGTGACCCGGCTTTGCGGCGCCGGCGCAGTTACGGCCCTTTTGGGGCACCATGTGCTGCGTTCGTCCACGGCCGGGCCCGCCGCCACCGTGCTGGCCAGCGACATCCTCGGCCGCTGGTGACCTGCGGCAGCCGTCGCCGCAGGTGACGTGATGCCTTGTTGAGGTGACGGCTATTTGACCGTAAACCCGCGGGTGTCCTGGAATACTTCCTTGGCGCTGTCGGATGCGTCCACCTGGGACACCCGGACCTCGTAATTGCCCGGGCCGAGGTTCACGGACAAGGTGAACAGCCCGGGCCGGGCTGCATCGGCGGAGGCCGTCGCGCTGCCGTTAAGATACGCGGTCTTGGCGTTGTCGCCGTCGCCGTCAACCTTGAGGATCGCCCAGCGGAGCTTCCCGCCCTGGACGGTGCTGCGGCCACTGATCTTGACCGAACCGTCGGCCACGGACGTGCCCTCCTGCGGATCAATGATCCACACTGGTGCCACCATCCCGGCGCTGCGGGACGTCGGCTCGCCCAGGCGGACATGGTTGAAGGCGACGTAGTCGGTGTGACCGTCCACCAGCACAACCACCTGGACCTGCTGTCCGGCATCGATGAGGCCGGCGCTGGCCGCGGCAGCTGTCGCCGTGTAGACGAGCTGCTGGATGGCGCGCTCGGCCATGGCCGCATCCACGTTGCTGTTGAAGGCATCAGCGGAGACATCCACCGTGATGACGTTCTTGCCGGAAATCGACGTCGCCAGCTTCTTCGGATTTTGCCAGGGCGTGAAAAAATCCGGGTCCAAGGGCTTCTGCGACATCATGACCCGCAGGGCGCGGGTGACGGGATTGTCCTGATCCGGAACGTCGCGGAACTCGCGGTAGAGAAATGCGTTGTCATTGGCCCGGCCGATCCAATACACCGGAGCCTTGTTCGACGTCTGGGCAGTCTCGAGCGGTGCGCTCGTGGTGGGGGCGCCCGACGCCGGGGCGGGAATGAGCTCAGATGGGCTGCTGGAATTTGTGATGCCGCTCTGCGGCGTCGCCACACAGCCGGACAGGACGAGCACGGCAGGCAGCGCCAACGCCAGCGCGACGCGGCGGACGCGCCCCGCCGATGGCTGCTGAACTCCACGCTTCCTGATGCCGCTGTCCCTTCGTCTTACGCCCCGCGTTCCGCGGTGATGATCCGTTTGTAGCCGTAGCCGGCCGCTGACGGCCGCCCGATCGCTCACCGGCCGGAGGCCGGTCCGGCGATCCCGGGACAGCCGGATTCCAGCATGGCACACGGGCGCGGCGCGGCAGCCGGGTTTGGGCCCTGGCGCCGGAACTGCAACGGGAACGATATGAGGCCGATACAAAGTTGATACCTAATGGCGTCCGCTTGTGGTTCCTTGCACAGACGTGGTCCGGGCGAGGGGACGCAGCACCAGGCGTATCAGTGCATTGGCCTGCCCATCGCGGAGGCGGAGACGTTTCCCCGCCGCTGCGGGGAGGTCTGCGTAGGGCGTCAGCGCCAGGAGTTCGACGCTTTCCAGATCGTCGGTTTAGCGCCCAACGCTGTCCGCACCCGGTCTCCAAGCATTTCGGTACGCAGCAGCGCCGGGCACGGGGGRCACGTCGACCACGGCGAGTCCGGCCAGGCTTGGTGGAGAGCCGATGCTTGCAAGGGATGTTTAGGGCACACTGGTGCCGTGAGCGGAATCCCTTGGGTGCTGCACGTCGATCTCGACCAGTTCATCGCGGCGGTCGAAGTGCTCCGGCGGCCGGAGCTTGCTGGCAAGCCGATCATTGTCGGCGGTCGGGGCGACCCCACGGAACGCGCCGTGGTGTCGACGGCGTCCTACGAAGCGAGGGCGTTTGGCGTGGGTTCCGGAATGCCCTTACGCATTGCCGCCCGGAAAGTGCCCGACGCTGTGATCCTGCCCGTCGATCAGGAGGCTTACCTCGCGGCGTCTGAAACGGTCATGGCTACCCTGCGCGCGCAGCCCGGCGCCACCGTGCAGGTCCTCGGGTGGGATGAAGCTTTCGTAGGCACCGAGACAGAGAATCCGGAAGCCTACGCCCGGCAGGTGCAGGCCGCTGTCCTGGAGCGAACGCAGCTGCACTGCAGCGTGGGGATCGGCGACACCCTGGTACGAGCCAAGGTAGCCACCGGTTTCGGCAAGCCGGCCGGCGTCTTCCGTCTCACTGCCGCGAACTGGCTCGACGTCATGGGCAGTCGGCCCACCAAGGAGCTCTGGGGCGTCGGAACCAAGGTGTCGGGCAGGCTGGCCAAACTCGGCATCAACACAGTGGCCGAGTTAGCCGCGTCCGACCCCCAGGACCTGGTCCCGGAGTTCGGCCCCAGGATGGGACCTTGGTACGCGGAGCTCGGACGCGGGGACGGCGCCAGCGTCGTGGACGACACCCCGTGGGTTGCCCGCGGCCATAGCAGGGAGACGACGTTCCAGCGCGACCTGACCGAACCCGCCCAGGTCGACGACGCCGTGAGGGAGTTGACAGCGCGCGTCCTGGAGGATGTTGTGGCCGAGGGTCGCCCCGTGATTGGGCTGACGCTCAAGGTCCGGTACGCGCCGTTCGTCACCAAGACCCACGCGAGGAAGCTTCCCGAGACATTCGACCGGGACGAAATCCTCGCGCAGGCGTTGGACCTCGCAGCCGGAATCGAAGCAGACCGTCCGATCCGGCTCCTAGGCCTGCGGGCCGAAATGGCAATGCCCGACGATGCCCGAAAGGGACATACGCCGACGCGCGGCGGCTGGTGACGGCGTCGCCTCCCTACCGGCGTGGCCTTCTGCGGGCCGGCCCTAGTGGGAGGAACCACCTGAAATACGGATGGTCCGCTCCGATATTTAGCCGGGCAGGTGCCACGCTGAACGTCGACTGAGGAAGTACCCTACTTTGGCGGTGCGCCCGCAAAAGTACCCGTCCGTTAGAGTCGGACAAATGAAACGGGCTGTGATCCTTGGAGGCACTGGCGTTCTCGGCCGCGCGATTGCGTGGCGGCTGATCCGTGCCGGCTGGGCCGTGGACATGACGGGCCGGGACCGGACCAAGATGCCGGCTGACCTGGCCGCCGCCGGTGCCCGATTTATCGCCGCCGAACGTCGTGACGACGCCGCACTGGCCGGGGTGATGGACGGTGGTGCCGATCTCCTCGTGGACGCGGTGTGCTACACCGACGCCGACGCCCGGCAACTCCTGCCGCACCTGGCCGCGGTGACCTCGGCCGTCATGCTCTCGAGCAAGGCTGTGTACGTT
>NZ_JBFTZW010000021.1:0-45469 GCF_056406555.1 Arthrobacter sp. P1_B4 | reverse complement strand
GTCCCGGGCTTGCGGCCGCGGCCGCCCCGGCGTGCGGGCCGGCGCCGTGTCGGGGCGGGGGCTCAGGGTGTCAGTCATGGCGGTCTACGCTCCCAGTTTGTAGATGGTGGCGTTGCCCACGGTCTGGCCCTGGTAGTTGGCCGCGACCCAGGTGGCGACCTCGGAGTTGCCTCCGCGGCCCCCGCCCATGCCGCCCATGCCGCCGGAAATGAAGTAGCCGATCTCGCCGCGGTCCACCATCGCCTGGAATTGTGCGAGCGTCGGGTAGGGGTCGCCGCCGTTCCAGCCGCCGAGCGCGATCACGCTGGTGCCGGTGGCGAGTTCCAGGCTCGCGGCCTGGGTGGCGCCGGAGACAATCGCGGACCACTTGGCGCCGGAGGACTTCAGCAGCGCGGTCAACTCCGGCGAGGACGTTTCCCCGCCGGGGCCACCGCCCATGCCGGCACTGCCCGCGCCGTCAGTGCCGGTTCCGTCACTGCCGGTCCTGCCTGCTGCCCCGAAGCCGCCGCCCATCGCGGACGCGGTGGGGCCCGACGTGGGGATCGAACCGGAATGCGGCTGGGCGACGGTCGCCAGTGTCCACGCGGTGCTTCCGAGCCCGCCGGCAAGCAGGCAGAGGATCACGACGCCGGCCGTGGCGGCCTTGCGGAACCGCGCCGGGAGAGCCGCCATGCCGTCCGCCCGCAGGAGCAGGAGCAGGGCCGCGGCGGCGAGGACGCCCAGGACCACCACGATCACCCGGAGCCCGGGAAGCCAGGACGGGTCGCGGCCCAAGAGCACGGCGGACCAGACTGAGGTGGCCAGCACCGTCACGGCCAGGACAACCCGGGCGGCCCAGTAGGTCCGGCCCCGCCACAGTTCCAGGGAACCGATGCCGGCCAGCGCCGCGATGGCGGGGGCCAGCGCCACGGCGTAGTACGGATGCACGGTGCCGCTCATGAAGCTGAAGATTCCGGCCGTGATGACCAGCCAGCCGCCCCACAGCAGGAGCGCCGCCCGGGTTTTCGAGGTCCTGGCTTCGCGCCGGGTGAACCACAGCCCGGCGGCCAGCAGGATCAGGGCCGCCGGCAGCAGCCAGGACACCTCGCCGCCGAAGCTCGTCCCGAACATCCGGGTGATCCCGGCCGCGCCGCCGAAGCCGACGTTTCCGGTGCCTCCCGGGCCGCCGGCGTTGCCTCCCAGGTTTCCTCCGGCGGGCATGCCCCCGCCTGACCCGGTGATCCGGCCCAGGCCGTTGTAGCCGAACGTGAGTTCCAGGAAGCTGTTGGTCTCCGACCCTGCCATGTACGGCCGGACCGAGGCCGGGGTCAGCTGGAACAGGACAACGTAGCTTCCGGCCACGACGGCGATCCCGGCGGCGGCGGCCAGCAGGTGCAGGAGCCGGCGGCCGAGGGTGGCGGGCGCCGCCCACAGGTAGGCCAGGGCCAGCCCGGGAACGATCAGGAAGCCCTGCAGCATCTTGCTCAGGAAGGCCAGGCCGATGACCGCGCCGGCCGCGGCGAGCCACTTCCAGCCGGCCTTCTCGATGGCGCGGGTGGTGAGGTAGGCCGCCAGTACCAGGCACAGGGTGAGCATCGCGTCCGGGTTGTTGAACCGGAACATGAGGGCGGCCACCGGGGTCAGTGCCAGGGCGCCGCCGGCGAGCAGGCCCGCGGCCGGCCCGGACACCCGCTTGATGGTCAGGTAGAGAAGCCCGACGGCGGCCACTCCCATGAGCGCCTGGGGAATGAGCATGCTCAGGGCCGAGAAACCAAAGATCCGTCCCGCGAGGGCGGGGATCCAGAGTGCGGCCGGGGGCTTGTCCACCGTGATGGCATTGCCGGCGTCGAGGGAGCCGAAGAGCAGCGCGGTCCAGTCCTTGGTCCCGGCCTGGATCGCCGCGGCATAGAACGAGTTGGCGTAGCCGGTGGCCTCCAGATTCCACAGGTACAACGCCGCGGTGACCACCAGGAGCAGCCCTGCCGAAGGCCGCACCCAGCGGGGCTGCGGTCCGAACAGCAGCCGGTCCCAGCGGCCTTGGGTGGCCGGCGCCGGGGACGCGGGCAGATGGGGGGCCGTCCCGCCGTCTCCGGGAACCGGGTGTGGCTGTTCCTCGGCGGCCGGCGGCCTGCCGGCCGGGGAACCGCCCTGGGCTCCGGCGGTGGGGCTGATGGTTGCCGTCATTTACTTGGCCTTTTCTGTGCGGGGGAGGGAAGGGTCGGGGGCGCCGGAACGGCAGCGGCGGCCCTGTGGCGGAAAACCACCAGCCGGAAGAGCAGGAACTTGACGGCCGTGGCGGCCAGGTTGGCGGCGGTGACCGTGAGCAGTTCAAGCCAGCGGTCCGGTGCCGCTCCCGACGCGGCGTGAACGACGGCGAGTGCGCCCGAGGTCAGGGCCAGCCCGATGCCGAAGACCAGCAACCCCTCGAAATGGTGGCGAGCCGCCTGGCTGCTGCCCTGGATGCCGAACGTGAAGCGCCGGTTGGCCGCAGTGTTGGCCACGGCGGTGGTGAGCAACGCGAGGAAGTTTGCCAGCTGCGGGTCCATGAACCCGCGGCAGAGCAGGAAGATCGCCAGGTAGGCCAGGGTGGAGGCCACCCCGATGCTGCCGAAGCGGACGAGCTGTCCGAAGAGGCTTCCGCCGGGGCTTTGTTCCTGGGCCCGGGAGGCGGCCGGCAGCGGTCCGCGGGCGAGGGCCGCGCGCAGGTCGGGAACCGGGATCCGGCCCGAGACCAGGTCCCGGCTCAACCGTGCCATGCCGCGCAAGTCCGCGAGGGCCGTCTGGACGATGTCCACGCTGGAATCCGGGTCGTCGGTCCAGTCCACTGGGACTTCGTGGACGCGCAGGCCGCACTTTTCTGCCAGGACCAGCAGCTCGGTGTCGAAGAACCAGGCGTTGTCCAGCGTGTGCGGAAGCAGTTGCCGGGCCACGTCCGCCCGGATCGCCTTGAAGCCGCACTGCGCGTCACTGAAGTGGGCGCCCATGAGGGCCTGGAGCAGGAAGTTGTAGCTGCGCGAGATGAATTCCCGTTTGGGTCCGCGGACCACGCGGGAGTTGCGGGTCAGCCGCGTCCCGATCGCCAGGTCGGAGTGCCCGGAAATGAGCGGGGCAAGGAGCGGGCCGAGGGCCGCCAGATCAGTGGAGAGATCCACATCCATGTACGCCAGGACCGGTGACGGCGAGGCCAGCCACACCTTGCGAAGCGCGTTTCCGCGGCCCTTTTCTGCCATATGGACCACCGTCACTTCGCGCAGCTCGCGGGCTACCCGTTCCGCGGCCTTGAGCGTTTCGTCGGTGCTGGCGTTGTCCGCCACGGTGATCCGGAAGGAATGCGGGAAGGCGCCGAGCAGGTACGCGTGGAGCCGGCGCAGGCAGGCCTCGAGGTCCCGTTCCTCGTTGAAGACCGGGATGGTGACGTCCAGCAGGGGCGTGCTGGCGCGCGTATCAATGGCCGTGCGCCGGCCGCCGGGGCCGGTCAGCGCCCCGGCGATCGGGCCCGGGACGGGTGCGCCGGCCAGCGCAAGCCCCGAGGGTGCCTCGGGGGCCGCCGGGCCGGCCGGCGTCGCCGTGGAGCGGGGCAGGGTTCCTGTGGCCTGGTCTGTGAATGTCATGGCTCAACTTTCCCGGCGGCCCATATGAAGGCTTTAGGGTCAAGCTGTGCGGGGGCTGTGGAAGTCGGGGCAGCCGGGCGGGTCGGGCCCGGCTACGCACAAAGGGAGCGCGCCAGTATCTGCCGCGGCATACCCGGGGGGCGGCTGGGATAGGCTCTTGGGACCGAAACGAGCATTGATTCCAACTGTAAGGGGCGGGGAATTCCTTGGATCTATTGGGCGGCATGGGCCGCGACGAGCTCCGCATCTTTTCGTGGGTTGCGGCCACCGTCTTCGCGCTTGTGGCCGGCGTCTGGCGTCCGCGCAGGCTTTATTGGACTGCCCTTGGTTCCGTCCTGCTCTTCGCGGCCCTCAACGCGGGTGCCGGGATCTACGTCCTGAACCATTTCGGTGATTCGCGCTGGTCTGCAGGGGGAGAACCGCCGCTGAGCGCTCCGTCGTTTTCCGGGACGCCAGTCGTGGGGCAGTTTCTGGGCCCACTGGACTCCGCTCTGAACGGAGTGGTTGGTGGGGTGAACGAGTTCCTGGCATTCAAGCAGGCACTTCCCGTAGCGCTGGACTTCCTTGCCGCATCCGGCTGGGCCCTGCTGGTGTCGTTCCCGCTTGCCGTTCTCGCCGCCGGCATCAGTTTCGCCGTGGCCAGGCGCCGAACAGCGGACTTCGAGAAATACCGTGCCACCGTTGACCTCCTCAAGGATGAGCTTGAGCAGGTCAAGCGGCAAATTTCTGCAGGGAATGCCGTCTACACGGCACTCCCTGCAGAGGACGAGGTCAATGATGTGCGGCCCAGACTGGCGCGCCGAGGATGATTCAGGTGCGTGCTGGAGTTGGCGTAGGTCCACTTAGCCATGTGGAGGCCGCCAAACCGAGCTGTGAAAAAACCGCCATTCTCGGCTAGCAGTCACACACAGGAGGCCCCGGATCCACGTGGATCCGTGGCCTCCTGTCCGGGCTGGTTAGGGCCGGTTTAGTACCAGTTGTGTGCGTAGTGGAAGTTCAGGGCGCCGCAGGGGGAGCCGTAGCGCGACTTGACGTAGTTCAGACCCCAGTTGATCTGGGTCCGGTAGTTGGTCATGTAATCGGCGCCGGCGCTCGCCATCTTCGAGGCGGGCAGGGACTGGACCACGCCGTAGGCGCCGCTGCTGGCGTTCGTGGCGGTGGTCTTCCAGTCGGATTCCTTGGTCCACAGCTTGTGCAGGCACTGCATCTGGCCGGGTGCCCAGCCATAGCTTCCCAGCTGGGACGCGGCGTAGGCCTGCGCGCCGGCGGGGTCGTCGATTGCGACCGGTGCGGGTGCCGGTGCGGGGGCCGGAGCGGCTGCCGGTGCCGGAGCGGGAGCGGGAGCTGCCGCGGGAACCGGAGCGGGAGCGGGGGCTGCCGCGGGAACCGGAGCAGGTGCGGGGGCTGCCGCTGCTGCCGGCGCGGCAGCAGCTGGGGCAGGGATCAGCGCTTCGGCTGCCTTAACCTCCGAGATCTGGGGAGCCACGTTCTTTTCCGCTGGAGCGCCCGGCCCAGCCACCTGGACCCGCTCGAAGTTGAGCTTGGCCAGCGGGTCGGCGATCGTGGCCGCCTGGCTCGCAACATTCGCCGTGTGGGCGCCCGGCTCTGCCGCCTGGCTGGCGGCGCCGCCACCCAGCAGCAGTGCGCACGCGGCGGTGACGACGGCGGCACGGCGGCCGGTTACACCGAGCCCGGCGGCGAACCGCGACAGGGCGGATGCCTGCTTGACCGGTTCGGCGCGGTGGCGCGACTTGGCTGCGCCAACTGAGCGGGAATGCGAACCGCCGTCAGGGCGTGTTTGTACCTGGAATTCAGTCATGGTGGCCTCTCAACGCCGGCGGAGTTAGCTGTCGGGTTCGGATGAGGTCATCCGGCCGCACGGAACATCACGTGTCGGCTTCACCCCGAGGGCGCATGAAAGCAGAATGCCCGGGAACTCTGGGTCCCCCGCCTCTGCCTGGTCCAGCGGAATCCGGGAAGCGGCAGAGTTTGGCGTCCGTCCGGATATGCGGCACCGATGGCGGCGCACGCTAACGACGCTACAGGACCTGGCCGCTTAAGTCACATTTTGGTAACAGGAGTCACAGTGCCGGGGTGTCGGGTTGCGCCGGGTTCACGGGCCGGCCGGTCCGGGCCGTTTGCGCCGACGGCGGCCGTTCCGGTTAAGCCGGCGGCGGCGCGGGGGGCAGCCGCACGGCGAACTCCGTGCGGCCCGGCCGGGACGTGACCTCGACTGTTCCTCCGTGGGCCTCCACGATCGACTGGACAATGGACAGGCCCAACCCGCTGGTGCCCTCGGACGTCGGCGCGGCGGTCGCCGTGCCGTGACCTCCGCGGCTGCCGGAAACGGCGCCGGAGGACGAGCGTGCGGGAGCCCCGGACCCGACCCTCGCCGTCGCGACGGCAGAATCGGCGGGGACGGCTGCGGGGTTCGACGCCGGATTGGTGCGCGAGGCGTCGGCCCGGGCGAAACGGGCGAAGACCCGGCCGATAAATTCCGGGGCGATGCCGCTGCCGTTGTCTGTCACGGTGACCACGGCACTGCCGTCAGCCGAGCGCATAACGCCCGTGACCACCTTGGTCCCGGGTTCCGTGTGCTTGCGCGCATTGGACAGCAGGTTGGCGAGGACCTGGTGAAGCTGGGTCGCATCACCGCGTACCACCACGGGCTCGTCCGGAAGTTCCAGTTGCCAGATGCGGTCCGGGGCCATGACTTTCTCATCGCTGACCGTCTCGATGGCCAGCTGGGTGAGGTCGACGTCGGAGATTTTGAGCGGCTGCCCCTCGTCCAGGCGCGCCAGCAGCAGCAGGTCCTCCACGAGCGTGGTCATCCGCTCGGACTGGCTTTGCACACGGGCGAGGGACCTCTCGCCGTCGGGGGTGAAATGCTCGGTCATCCGCATCAGCTCCGTGTAGCCGCGGATGGCCGTCAGCGGGGTGCGGAGCTCGTGTGAGGCGTCGGCGACGAACTGCCGGACCTTCATCTCACTCTCCTGCCGCGCCTCGAGAGCGTTGGAGACGTTGTCCAGCATCTTGTTCAGCGCGTAGCCCACGCTGCCCACTTCCGTTCCGGGATGGGCAGCCGACGTCGGGACGCGGACCCCGAGCGCCACCTCGCCGGCGTCCAGCGGGAGACGGGAGACGTTGGTGGCGACCTCGGAGAGCTGTTCCAGCGGCTTCATGGTCCGCCGGATCAGGGCCGTGCCGGCGAGCCCGATCAGCACGAGCCCGCCTGCGGACACCACCACCATGGTCCAGACCAGGGAGGCCAAGGTGTTTTGTTTTTCAGCCAGCGGGAGTCCGGTCACAATCACGTCGCCGTACGGTGTACGCGCGGCCGTGAGCCGGTAGGCGCCGGCCGAAAGGCTGCGGTCCACGGACACGCCGCTCGGGGTCAGGGCCAGGAGAACCTTGTTGTCGGAGGGGGAGAGGCTCTTGACCGCGCCGTCCCCGGCCAGGAATCCGGCCCTGCTGACTTCGCCGTCGACTATCCGTGCGTTAAGCGTCCCGACGCCCTGTCCCCGGGCTTCGAGGGGGTCGGGGCGCCTGCCCGAATCGTCCGAGGAGGGCCGGCCGAACTCGCTCGAACGGTGGGAGGCCTGGTCCAGCTGGGTGTCGAGCTGCCGGGTGAGGAAGAGGTCCATGGAGGCGTAGCTGAACAAGCCCACAGCGCCGCAGATGGCCACGAGCAGCGCCATGGCGACCAGGACCAGCCGGGTGCGCAAATGCCACGTCGACGGGTTGCGCCAGTCGTGTCCGGGGACGCGGGTCATGCCGGAAAGTGAGGGCACGGATCAGTCCGCCGGTTTCAGGACGTACCCGGCTCCGCGCACCGTGTGGATCATGGGAGCGTGGTTGGCGTCGACCTTCTTGCGGAGGTAGGAAATGTACAGTTCCACGATGTTCGCCTGGCCGCCGAAGTCGTAGTCCCAGACACGGTCCAGGATCTGGGCCTTGCTGATGACCCGTTTCGGGTTTTCCATGAGGTAGCGCAGCAGCTCGAACTGCGTGGCGGTCAGGTGCATTTCCTCACCGGCCCGGGTGACTTCGCGGGTGTCGACGTTGAGCACGAGGTCTCCCACCACGAGTTCGGCGGTGTCCATGGCGGCCACTCCGGAGCGCTGGACCAGCCGGTGCAGGCGCAGCAGCACCTCTTCCATGCTGAACGGCTTGGTGACGTAGTCATCGCCGCCGGCCGCCAGTCCGGTGATGCGGTCCTGAACGGCATCCTTGGCGGTGAGGAACAGCGCCGGCACCTCAGGCGCGAACGCGCGGATCCTGTTCAGCAGTTCGACGCCGTCGAACCCGGGCAACATCACGTCCAGCACCAGCACGTCGGGGCGGAACTCCTTGGCGAGCCGGACGGCTCCGGGCCCGTCCTCGGCCACGGCCACGGACCAGCCGGCCATCCGCAGCCCCATGCTCATGAGCTCGGAGAGGCTGGGCTCGTCATCCACCACGAGGGCGCGGATGGGGGAGCCGTCCGGATGCGTGAGCTGGGGAAGGTTGTTGGTCATGGAGTGCGAAGTGGCCATGGGCACAACTCTCCGATCTGCCGGTTAGGCGGGGCTTTGGGGACCCTGTGCGGCACCTGTGAATCCCAGCCTAGCGAGCTGGATGCCGTTGCGGGACCGTACGGGCCGCAACGGCCATGTTCAATCCGCCCTTCCCGTCCGGCAACGTCACAGGCCGGGCTGTCGGCCCGCACAGCCCAAGCACAGGATCGCTCACCACGCTGGGGTGAACACCGATCCGCACCCTAAAGGAGAAATACCATGAGCGGTCAGCATCCCGGAGCCGGTTCCGGAGCAGCCCCCGAGTCAGCCCCTGTACCCGCCCCCACGCCCACCACCGGCGCGCCAGCGGCGCCCGCGCCCGTAACCACACCCCGTACTGCCTGGCAGTCCGGCGCCGGACACACCGACGGCGGAACAGTCCAAACCGGGCACGCCGATGCCGGACACGCTGACGCCGGACAGGCTGACGCCGGACGCACCGGCGGCGGGCACGCCGAGGCCGGGCGGCCGGAAGCAGGCGCTGCCGGGGGCTGGGGCGCGCTTCCGGTTTGGAAGGTTCCGGCATCGGAACCTGCCTGGGGCATGCCCCGGCAGGAACCTGTCCCCGCCGCAGCCACAGGCTGGGGCGCGCCGGGAACTTCCGCCAAGACGGCCTCGGCGGCGAAGCCCTGGACCCTCAAGCGGGGGCTCGCCGTCGCCGGCGCCGCCGCAGTCCTGGCCGTCGGCGCCGGGGCCGGCGTCTATGCCCTCACCTCAAGCGCAACGGCAGCCACCGGTGCGGCCGGCGGGGCGGCAGCCGGCGGACCCGGCGGCCAGGGTGTCGCCCCAGGCGTGCCAGGTTCAGCACAAGACGGTTCCGCGCAAGGTGGTTTCGCGGGCGGCGGCATGCCGGGGCAGGGCGGTCCCGGCGACTTCGCTGCCGGTGGCATGGGCAGCGGGCTTTCCGCGGCAGTGCACGCCGAATACGTGGTGCTGCAAGGAAGCGCATACACCACGATGGCCGAGCAGTTGGGCACAGTGAGCGAGGTCAGCTCGTCCTCCGTGACGGTCAAGAGCAGCGACGGTTTCACGCGCAGCTATGCGCTGGGCAGCGACGTGGTGGTGAGTAATCTGCAACAGCGGCGCCAGCAGGCCGGCGGCACGGGCACGCAGCTGAGCGTCGCGGACATCGTCGCGGGCGGGACGGTGCGGATCGTGGCGGCCAAGGACGGTTCCGGCTACACGGCGGCCTCCGTCATGCTGGTCGCGGCGACAGCCACCGGCCAGTCGAACTGAACCGCCGCGGCCGGCATCGCAACCGTGGCTGGCCGGCATCGCCGCCGTGCCTTGCGGGCGGCGATGCCGGCTGCCCACTCCGTGGACCGCCTCGCAGGCAGCGGTGGGCAGGCGCGGTTTGGCCCAACTTGCCGTGCTGTGAATGATTTACCCGACGTCATCGACGTTGACCGAATAATATTCGATAAAGCGCACTTGCTGACCTTTCGGTCAGTAAAACACTTGTTATTTTATTGCCGCTACAGAATTGTGACTTGCGCTACAAATCCTCGATCTGTCTCACTATGTGGAACCTGGGGTCCATTGTTACTTGCACGTTTACATTGTTACGTTGCACACTTCAATTGTGAACAAGAACTCAACAGCACCTGCAGCCGCAGCTTCCTGGATCAGCACACCCGCTGGTACCGAGATGCGCTGTTGTCGAATGCACGCCTAACTTTTACACCCCTAAAGGTTTCTAGGCATTCGCCCCCAAGCCCAGAGTCGGGCGCCCCTCCCCAATTTCATTGCGGGGAAAGAAGCATTCGAGCCGCGATGACGGCCATTCACATTGAGGTAAGCATTCCATGTCAGTTGCATCCGGATACGTCCACATCTCCGTCCGTAACGCCAGCAAGGCCGGCCAGGCCTCAGGGATCCGCCAGGGCTTTGGCGGGCGCTCCGCGTTCGCCCCCGCCGGATCCGCGGGCAGCTTCCCCGCCCCCGGATATGCAGCGCAGGGCTACAACCCTGACTCCTACGGCCAGCTCCGTGCCGTCCCCCCCGCCCCCGCCACGGCACCCACCCCGGTGATCGCCCCGGGTGCCGGCAGCCCGGTCCGTCCGGCCCCCAGCGACAACGTCGCCCGCGGCTTCGTGCTGTACATGGGCATCGACGAGGAAACCGCGGCTGCAGCCGGCACATCCATCGCCAAGCTTGCCCAGGAAATCCGGGCCTACGCACAGTCGCTCGTGGCCGGTGCCGAAAGCTATGCCGCCGTCGCCGTCGCGCCGGCCAGTGCCCCGGGTTCCGCCCTCGACGTCGTCCGCTCGACCTTCGGTGACCCCACCGCGGGGGCCCGCCAGCGCACCGAGACCGCCCGCCTGCAGCAGCCGCAGGATCCGCGGCCTTCCGGGGTGCTGATCGACCTCGCCCGCCGTGAGGTGCACCTCGACGGCGAATCCCTGAACCTCACGTTCAAGGAATTCGAACTCCTGAACTACCTCGTGGAGAACGGCACCCGCACCGTGGGCCGCGACGAGCTCCTCGAAGGCCTGTGGCGGAACGCCGAAGAGGTCCCGAACGAGCGGACCATCGACGTCCACATCCGCCGCCTGCGTTCCAAGCTCGGCCGCCTCGCCAACACCGTGCGCACCGTGCGCGGCCAGGGCTACCGGTTCTACGAGCACCCCGAGGTGGTTGTCTGGGCCGCTCCGGAATACTCGATCTAGCTTCCAGCCCACGCAAAGCGCCCGTTCCCTGCCCAGGGAGCGGGCGCTTTCGCGTTTCCGGAAGCTTCAGTGGCTTTCCGCCGGCAGCCACATTCCCCGACGGGCGCATTGGGTGGGCTGGCTGACGGGCCTCTGCCGCCGCTGCTGGTGGGTCGCGGTTAGACTCTGTTGCCTTTTGGGGGTCCGGCGTAGTCTCGGACCGTTGAGCCGACTATTGGGAGGAAGACATGTCTGTTGCACGGATTACTACCCTGAGCGCGAACTCCAAGACCTCGTTCGATGCCGCCATCAAGGAGGGCATCGACCGGGCCAATAAGACCCTTCGCAATGTCACGGGGGCATGGGTGAAGGAACAGAAGGTCGAAATCAGCGACGGTGCCGTCGTTGCCTGGCACGTCGTGCTGGAAGTGACCTTTGTCCTTGAAGACTGAACGGACGCTGGTGGGATGCGCGCCCGTGGGCCAGCCGCCGCACTAGGATTGGGGCATGAGCGCGCATCACATCAAACGGCTGGTGATCATGCGGCACGCCAAGTCCGATTGGCCCGGCGGGGTTGCCGACCACGAAAGGCCGCTCGAAGAACGCGGCCACAAGGACGCCCCAGTCGCCGGAAAGTGGCTGCTCAAGCACGGCGTGGTCCCTGATTTCATCCTCTGCTCCAGCGCTTTGCGGACCCGCCAGACCTGCACGTGGGTGTGCCACGCCCTCGGAGACAAGGCGCCGACGCCCAAGCTCGAGGATGGGCTGTACGCCGCCTCCGCCTTGCGCATGCTGGCCGTCATCAACCACGTCCCTGACACCGTCACCACCCTCATGGTGATTTCCCACATGCCCGGGGTGCAGGACCTTGCGATGCATCTGGCGTCGCGCGACTCCGACCACGATGCCTACATGGACGCCGCCACGCGCTATCCGACCAGCGGGCTGACCGTCCTGGAAACGGAAAAGTCCTGGGCCGAACTGGACGGGCAGGACGCCAAGCTGACCCACTTCAAGGTCCCCCGCGCCAAATAGCCGCAGGTCCGCCCGGCGAGGGCTGCGGAATCCATAGCAACCTGCGCCGATCTGCGGTTTACTGATGCTGTTTAGTCATGTGGTTTTTTCCAGTGGTTTTGGGGCATCTGTTGCAACCCGGAGAAAAGGTGATCAACGTGGATTCAGGGCAGCTCATAGGAATTATTGTCGGCATCGTCGTGGTGCTCGCGATCGTAGCGGTGGCGGTCATGGTCAGCCGCAAACGCAAGGTGGCGGCGGACCGGAACCGTGCGGCCGAGATGCGTGAACAGGCCAAGGCCGACGAATTCGCTGCGCGGGAACGCGACGCCAAGGCGGCCCGTGCCGAGGCCGACGCGCAGGAGGCTGACCTCGAGGCCGAGCGGTTGCGGCAGGAAGCCCGCAAGCGCCAGGAAGAGGCCGAAAGCGTCCGCTCCGGCGCGCAGGAGCAACTGCGCAAAGCCGACGAAGTGGACCCTGACGTAGTCACATCTGAACGCGGCGGCGAAAGCGGGCAGATGCCGTCCCGCGGGGATTTGCGCGCCGAGAGGGCCGCCGCCGAGCCCGCAACGGGCAGCCACGTCCCCGGCCAGCAAACGTCCGGCCAGCAAGTGTCTTCCGGCGAACAAGCGTCCGGCGAGCCAGCGTCCGGCCAGCAAGTGTCAGCCGACCAGCGCAGCGGCGAGGACGTAACCCGGACCGACACGGCCCCGGGCCCGGATGCCACCCCGCGGGAAGACAAGCCTCGAAACCTCTGAGCTGAACTCCTGAACTGGCCCAGGCGGAAAATCCTGTGCTGAACGTTTCGCCGGGTGGTGATGCGCGGGACTCAGCGGCGGGCCGAGGCCCGGGCGGGTGATTTGGGGGCAGGCGACTTGGCCGGTGTCTTCGCTGCCGGCTTGAGCGGTGTCTTCGCCGGTGACTTGGCCGCGGGCCGGGCAGTGGACCGCGGAGAAGCCGCGCGCGGAGCCGCCGGACGCGCGGCGGTTCCTCTCGGCGTCGGCCGCGGTGTGGAAGGCCTCGGATTCGCAGACCTGGCCCCCGCTCCCCGCGCGGCGGGCGACGGGCGGCGTCGCGGAGCACGGCCCGGGGAACGCCGGCCGTGGCTCCTGCCGGGCAGGACGGTGCCGGCAAACAGCAACAGTAAGGTGACGGCTCCGGCGGCCACGGCCAGATAGAAGTACAAATCCGGATGCTCAGAATCGACGCGCGTGGACAGGGCGTCGGGATCGGGGTTGAAGGCCAGCCCCCACTGACGCAGGAAAGCGACCCCGAACGCGATGAAGAGGATGCTGCCGACCCCGCTCGCGGCCAAAGTCTTGTGCCGGCGCCGGACCACCACCTCCGCCACGCAGGCCACATAGGCCGTCGCGGCAGCCCCGACGAACCACACCAGCACCCACTCTTGCAGGGTGATTCCGGTCAGGACCAGAAGTGCCAGGGCAGTGAGAAACGCTCCGATGGCGACTTTCCCGTTGGTACCCATGTGACGCATGTGAACAATCATGCCTGAGCTGGCGGCTGCTTCACGACGTAGCCGCGCATGGAGGCCATGATTGCGGCCACACTCTGCTCCCTGGTGCGCTCCGGGTTGTACGTCTGGCGGTCCAGTCCGACCACGAAGCAGGCCCCAAAGATTGCCGTTTCCAGGCTGCCCCGGGAAACGGCGGAATCCACGGGGTAGACGGCGGCGACGCCGTCGATGGCAGAGCCGATCACCGCGAGCAGGCGCCCGCGGAGCTCGGCGAAGGTGTCCTGCCATTCGCTGGGGGTGCGCCAGCTCTCGCTGACCCAAAGCCGGGCGAAGGACGGGTATTCGGCCATGAAGTCCATGGCCTGGCCGATCATTTCCTCCATGGCGGCGAGGGGGTCGGCGGAGCCGTCGCGGACACTCAGCAGCCGCGCCAGCAGGATGTCCACGCCGTGGCGCAGCAGCTGGGCGATCAGGTCCGACTTGCTGCCAAAGTTGTAGTACACCGTGCCTTTGGACACCCCGGCGGCCGTGGCGATCTCGTCCACCGTTACGCCCGCCGCGCCGCGCTCCCCGATCAGTTCCATGGACGCCTCGAACAGTTTCTGTTTAGTGGCGTTCGTGCGGGCCGGACGGAGCTTTTTCCCGGCGTCCACTGTGCTCATACGGCGATCTCCGGTTTTAGGGACTTCAGGGTCCAGAACTTGTGCTTGTGAACGGCCAGCGTGGAAAGCGCCGCCCCGAGCACAGTGTACCCAAGGAGGCCAACCACCGTGGGCACGATCAAGGAAAGGTCCGCGCCGTAGATCAGGTGCCGCATGCCGGCCACCACATAACCCATAGGCAGCGCCTCGTGGACAAAGTGCAGCGGCTGCGGGGTGGTTTGCCACGGGAAGGTTCCGCCGGAGGAAACCAGCTGCAGGACCAGCAGGATAAGCACCACGAATTTCCCGGGAGTTCCCAGCAGGGCCACGACGCCCTGGATGATGGCACTGAAGGCCATGGCGGCCGCCAACATGAACAACCACATCAGCACCGGGTGGGCGGGCTTGAGGCCCAGGCCCAGGTCCACCACGAGGGTGAGCAGCGTGGCCTGGATGACTGAAACGGCAAAGAACGGCAGCCAGCCGCCGACGGCGATCTTCCATGACGGGGCGTTGGACGCCAGTGCGCGTTGGGTGATGGGCCGCATGGCCTGGACCAGCATGAATACGCCGATCCACAGGGCCAGGGTCAGGAAGAATGGCGCCAGGCCGGCACCGTACGACGCTGCCTTGGCCTGAGAGACGTCGCTGACGGCGACAGGGTCCGCGATCACCTTGGACAGGCTGTTCTTCTGGGCGTCATCGGGATTGGGGATCTTCCCGGCTCCCTTGTCCAGCTCCGAGGCCAGGGTGGCGGCGCCGTCGGAGGCCGTGCGGGCGCCGTCTTCCAGCTGGGCCGCCCCGTCGTCGAGCTGCCGGGCGCCATCTGCGAGCCTGGCAGTGCCGTCAACGGCGCTCTGCTCGCCCGCGGCCAGCGCGGCCGAGCCAGCTGAGAGCTGGTTGGCGCCGGCTGAAGCCTTTGAGATGGCATCAGTCAGAGCCGGCGTTGCTCCCGCAAGTTTGGCCGCCCCGGAACTTACGGCGGCGGACCCGTCGGCAAGCTGCTGGATCTGGGCTGCATCCGTTTGGATTCTGGACTTCGCATCGGCCACTGGGCTTGAGGCTGCGGCGGTATCGAAATCGGCCAGGATTTTGCCGGCCTGGTCGGGGGTGATGATCCCGGCGGCAATCAGACGGCTGTTGGATTGGACCACACGGTCCCGGAGGCCCTTGTCAGCAGCGCTGAGTTGCCCGACGACGTCCTGGACTTTCGTGTTCAGTGCCGCGTTTCCCGCCGCGACCTGCGCGGCGCCGTCCGCAAGTTTCTGCGAGTCGGCAGGGAGTGTGGCCGTCCTGTCCTTCAGCTGCGTCAGGCCGGCGCTGAGCTGGCCGGCGCCGGAATTGAGCTGGTTGGCGCCATCGCGCAGCTTCATTTGACCGGCGGCGAGTTCGGCGACTCCGCCGTTCAGCTGGCTCGTTCCGGCATGCAAACTGACTGCCCCGTCCCGGAGCCTGGCAATGCCGTCGGAGAGTTTTCCGGCCCCGTCGGCGGCCTGGACTATCTGAGTATGGATTGTGCCGAAGCCCGTCAGGAGCTGGTTCGCAGTCTCCTCGCCCACCTCCTTGGCAACCGTCGAATGCACGGCAGCGGTCAGCTTGTCCACGATGTTGCTGAGGACGTAGTTGTTGGCATCGTTGGTGGTGACATTCAGCATGGCTTGGTTCGCGGCGTCAAAGCTGCCCGGGGAGACCAGGTTGGCCGAGAAGTCCTTGGGAATTTTGAGCGCGAACGCGTACTTGCCGCTGCTTACACCCTGGTCCGCTTCCGCGGCGGTGGTGACTTTCTGCCAGTTGAAGACGTGGCCGTCCACGAGGCTGTCGGCGACCTTTTTCCCGGCCTCGAGCCGGGTCCCGTTGCTGGCGGACGCGCCGGTGTCCTCGACTACCAAGGCGGCGTCGATCTGGTCCAGGTTCCCGTACGGATCCCAGTTGGCGTAGAGGTACACCGCGCCGTACAGCAAAGGCACCATGGTCAGCGCCAGGATGGTCAGTTTGGGCAGGAGCCCGCCAGTCATGCGCTTGAGCTCGGAGCGGGCCAGCCGCAGAACAGTCACTTTAAGGCCTCGGTTTCGAACGGGATGGGTTCAGGGTTCCGGTGTTTCGCGGGATGGCCTTCTGTCTCCTGCGCATCAGGCTGGGCGGAGTCCGCGGATGCGTCAACGATGGAACCCGTTGCGGCGGCAGCTTTAACGGCGTTCCCGATTGCGGCGGACGGCCCGGTCCAGCCGTCCGGCAGTGCCGCGACGGTGACGACGACGGCGAGCGGCCGGCCGCCGTCGTGCGCCAGGTCTTCCAGCCTGGGAAGCCAGTCCGCGGGATCTGCGCTGTGCCTGTCCGGAGAATCGACCACCAGCAGATCTGTTCCGGGGTTGGCCAGGGCAAGGGCGGTGAGCAGTTCGACGCGTCGCCGGGCCGGAATCTGTTCGGTCCAGAGGCCGGCAATGTCCTCGAAGCGGTTGACCTTGAGCCAGGGTTTGCTCAGCAGAGCACCCCGATAGCGCCGGGGGATGAGCGCGAGGTCCTCGGTGACGAGGTCGCCCACGCTGAGATGCTGTTCGGGCTCGTTGACACCGGGGGAGTCCACCAGTGCACTGGCCAACCGGAGGCGCTTAATCCTGGAATTTCCGTCCCAGCTGAGCACCCCCCCGGAGGGCTTCATCCGGCCGCTGAGTGTGAGGGCCAGGGCTGTTCGCTGGTCCTGGCCGTCGCCTTCAACCAAGAGCATCTCCCCGGCACGTACCTCAAGGGACGTGGGTGGGAGCAGGTCATTCCGGCGCCCGTTCACACGGAGCTGTTGCACGGAGAGCATGTAAGCCTTTCGCAGGGTCTAGTCTGCTTCAAGGCTAACCGAACTGACCGGTCAGTTCAAATAGAAATAGTCGCTTGTGATCAACGGATCACAGGCCATAGCTTTCCAGCAGGCGGAGCCAGACTTCGCTGATGGTCGGATAGGAGGGCACGGCGTGCCACAGCCGGTCCAGCGGGACTTCCCCCACCACGGCAATGGTGGCTGCGTGCAGGAGTTCAGCGACATCCGGGCCGGCGAACGTGGCGCCCAGCAGCACCTTTCGGTCCTCGTCGATGACCAGCTGCGCCCACCCTTCGTAGTGTTCGGCATGCAGGGAGGAGCCGGCCACCTGGATGGGGAGTTCCACGGCGGAGGCCCGGAAGCCGTCCTGCTCCGCCTGCGCCATGGTCCGGCCGACGTTCGCCAGTTCCGGATCGGTAAACACCACGTTCGGCACAGCGTGCTCGGAGGCCGTCTGGGCAAAACGGCTCCACGGTGCCGGCTCGCCGCGGAGTTCGCCCTTGGCCCGGGCGGCAATGGCGTCTCCGGTGGCCCGGGCACCGTACTTGCCCTGGTGCGTCAGCATGGCCCGTCCGGCGGCGTCGCCGGCTGCGTAAAGCCAGGGGTTGCCGGACACATCGTTCTCGGTGGCGTGGTGGACTAGTCCGGTGGAATCGGTGGTGAGCCGCAGGGTCCCGCCCTCGGGTGCCGGGAGGCCGACGCTGTCCAGGCCGAGTCCCTCAAGGGCGGGGTGCCGGCCGGTGGAGACGAGCAGCTTGTCCGCCGTGATCGTGGCGCCATGGGCCGTGCCGTTAGCGGGACCGGCGCCCGGGCCGTCCGTGGGGCCGCCCGTGGGGCCGCTCTTGGGGCCGCCGTCGAGCATTACGGTAAGGGAGCCGTCGTCGTTCTCATGCACGCTCCGCGTACCGGTGTGCAGGCGCAGGTCCACGCCATCGGCGCGCAGGCCGGCAGCGACCAGGTCTGCGGCCTGTTCCGGGAAAACGCCCAGGAGCCCGCCGCGGGCCACGAGCGTCACGGACGAACCAAGCCGGGCATAGGCCTGGGCGAGTTCGACGCCGGCAACGCCGCCGCCGAGGACCGCAAGCCGCGCGGGAACCGCGCGGGCTGAGGTCGCCTCCCTGGTGGTCCAGTACTCGACGTCGTGAAGCCCCTCGACCGGCGGCTGGTTCGGGGCGGAGCCCGTGGCGACCACCACGGCGTGCCGGGCCGTGAGTGCGTAGCTGTTGCCGTCCAGCCCGGCCACCTCGACGTGCCGCGGGGCGGTGATCCAGCCGTGGCCGCGGATCAGTTCGATGCCTGTCTCCTCCACCCACTTGACCTGGCTGTCGTCCTGCCAGTTCGAGGTGAAGTAATCCCGGCGCTTCAGCACGGCTGCCGGATCCAGGGTGCGGGTGACCGCTTCCTGGGCGCCGGGGACCGTCTGCGCGCCATGCAGCGCAGTGCCCGGCCGCAGGAGCGCCTTCGAAGGCATGCAGGCCCAGTACGAGCACTCGCCGCCGACCAGCTCCGCCTCGATGAGCACTGCTGTCAGGCCGCCGCGGACCACACGGTCTGCCACATTCTCGCCCACGGCCCCGGCGCCGATCACAATGACATCGAATTCCCGCTCAATCTGTGCCGTCATGGCACCAGCCTACGCCGGGGCCATGGCCGGATCCGGGGGAGCTCCGGGCTCCGGCGATGCGGGCTTCCGGCGTAATGTGCCGGGCCGAACCCTTTGCAGGACGGGGGACGGTCGATACTGTTGGGACCATACTTGGGGGAGGAGGCGGCCATGGCCGCACGCAACATGACAACAGGCCCGGCCATACCGCTGGCAAGGTTCAGCGCCCAGGCCCGGCTCCGGGCGCTCCAGTCGGACATCCTGGAGCTGATCCTGGAACGCGACCTGGTTCCCGGCGACCCGCTGCCGACCGAAAACGAGCTGACGGCGGCACTTGGCGTCGGCCGCAACACCCTGCGGGAGTCCTTGAAGGCGCTCCAGGCGCTGGGCGTCATTGAGATCCGCCACGGATTCGGCATGTTCGTGGCGCCGAGCAATTTCGAGGCCCTGACCGATGGGCTCACCTTCCGCGCCCGGCTGTCGCTGCGCCATCAGGGCGAGGAAGCCCTGCAGCTCGTGGAGGTCCGGCAAGCACTCGAATCCGGCCTGGTCGGCGCCGCCATGGACCGGATCAGCGCAGAACAGCTGGCCGCCGTGGAGGAGTCCGTGAACCGCATGGAAGCGCTGGCCGACGCGGGGGAGCCCTTCATCGAGGCCGACGCGGAGTTCCACCGCAGGCTTTTCGAGCCGCTGAACAACGACCTGCTGATCAGCCTGATGGACGTTTTCTGGAAGGTCTACCGCCGGATCCACCTCGAACTCGGCGGACCGTACGCCGTCGACCTGCAGGCAACGGCCGCAGTGCACCGGGGGATCTATGAGGCGGTCGCAACGGCGGACAAGGCCCTCGCCTCCGAGCGGCTCAGCACGCATTTCGACGACATCCGCACCATCATCGTCCGGACCACGGCCTGAGCCCTGCGGCCGGGCCGCTCCGGCCCAACGGCTGCCGCCGGCGCCCAGCCCGGCGCCTAAGGCAGCCAGCCCGGCGCCCTGGCGCCTCGGGCAGTAGGCGGTTAAAGCAAAAGATCCGCCCCGGCGAACCGGGGCGGATCTTCATCTGTGCGCCCAAAGGGATTCGAACCCCTGACCTTCTGTTCCGTAGACAGACGCTCTATCCAGCTGAGCTATGGGCGCATTCTCGGCTCTCGGAGAACTTCTCTCTCCCCGAACCTCGAATTACTTTACGCGAGCCCGGGCCCAGTTACAAATCGAAACGGATGTAATCTAGCCGACTAGACCGGTCTACGTGACCTTAGTCACAAAAAGGAGGGATGATGGCCGGCCAGTTCCTTGAATTTCCGCGGTTTTTGAATTGCTCCGCCCCGGTCATCCCACGTCCGGGCCCGAAATGGGCCCCCTGCCGAGCCCTAGCATTTAGGACACACCACTGAACCCGAGGAAGGGAACCGTAATGGGAGATCTGGCGCGACTGCCGTTGCTTGAAAAAGCACCCACCACACATGCCGGTCTACTGGCATGGGTAGAAGAGGTAGCTCAACTGACCCAGCCGGACCGGATCTACTGGGTTGACGGGTCGGAAGCGGAAAACACCCGGCTGACCGACGAGCTCGTTGCCGCCGGCACCCTGACCCGCCTCAACGAGGACCTCTTCCCCAAGTCGTTCGCGGCCTTCTCCGACCCCGCCGACGTGGCCCGGGTCGAAGAGCAGACCTTCATCTGCTCCGAGAACGAGCACGACGCAGGCTTCACCAATAACTGGATGGCCCCGGCGCAGATGAAGGAAAAGCTGCGCGGCCTGTTCGCCGGCTCCATGCGTGGCCGGACCATGTACGTGATCCCCTTCGTGATGGGCCACCTCGACGCCGAGGACCCCAAGTTCGGCGTCGAGATCACCGACAGCGCCTACGTTGTCGCCTCCATGCGGATCATGGCCACCATCGGCACCGAGGTCTTGGACAAGATCACCGCGACCAACGCGTTCTTTGTCCCCGCCCTGCACTCCCTGGGCGCCCCGCTGGCCCCCGGCCAGGCCGATGTCCCGTGGCCCTGCAACCCGGACAAGTGGATTGTCCACTTCCCGGAGGAGCGCTCCATCTGGTCCTTCGGGTCGGGCTACGGCGGCAACGCCCTGCTCGGCAAGAAGTGCTACGCCCTGCGCATCGCCTCGGTGATGGCACGGGACGAAGGCTGGCTTGCCGAGCACATGCTCATCCTCAAGCTGACCTCGCCGGAGCAGAAGAACTACTACATCTCCGCCGCCTTCCCGTCGGCCTGCGGCAAGACCAACCTCGCCCTGCTGGATCCGACCATCGAGGGCTGGAAGGTCGAAACCCTCGGGGACGACATCACCTGGATGCGGTTCGGCAAGGAAGGCGAGCTCCGCGCCGTCAACCCCGAAGCCGGCCTGTTCGGCGTGGCTCCGGGCACCGGCTGGGGCACCAACCCCAACGCGATGCGCGCCATCGCCAAGGGCCACAGCATCTTCACCAACGTCGCCCTGACGGACGACGGCGGTGTGTGGTGGGAGGGCATGACCGACGAGGTGCCCGCGCACCTGACCGACTGGCAGGGCAACTCCTGGACCCCGGATTCGGACAAGCCCGCCGCCCACCCGAACTCCCGCTTCTGCACGCCGATCGACCAGATCGACATGCTGGCCGAGGAGTACTACAACCCGAACGGCGTGGAGCTTTCCGCGATCCTGTTCGGCGGCCGCCGCAAGACCACCATCCCGCTGGTCACCGAGGCGCGCAGCTGGTCCAACGGCATCTTCATGGGCTCCACCCTGTCCTCGGAGACCACCGCCGCGGCAGCCGGTGCCGTGGGCGTTGTCCGCCGGGATCCGATGGCCATGCTGCCCTTCATCGGCTACGACGCAGGCGATTACCTGAACCACTGGGTCAACCTGTCCGCGAAGGCTAACCCGGAGCGGCTGCCCAAGATCTTCCTGGTCAACTGGTTCCGCCGCAATTCCGAGGGCGGATTCGCCTGGCCCGGATTCGGTGACAACGCCCGGGTCCTGAAGTGGGCCATCGAACGCCTCGAGGGCAAGGCCGACGCCGTGGAGACCCCCATCGGGTTCGTCCCCACCGCTGACGCGATCGACCTCAAGGGCCTGGACATGACCCCGGCCCAGGTTGAAGAGGCCGTCCGCGTCGACCCCGCGGAGTGGACCACCGAGCTGGCCTCGATCGAGGAGTGGTTCGCCAACTTCGGCAGCTCGCTGCCCGAGGCGCTGCGCGCCGAACTCGCAGGGCTGAAGGAGCGCATGGCTGCCGAGCAGTAGCAGCCGGCACAACAGCACCTATAACAGTGCAATAGCGACGGCGGCCCCGCATCTTCCSGGAAGATGCGGGGCCGCCGTTTTCGTTGGGTGCGTGACGCCGGGACTTAGGTCCCTAGGCCGCGTCAGGCCGGATCCCTAGGCTTGTCCGCATTCCATCAGCCGGGCCGGCCGCCGATTGGAGCGTGCGCTGGGGGCATTCCGGGCGGGTGCGGCCGCGCCCCCGACCTGCTCGCGGTAAGCGAGATTCAGGAGTTCCTCATGCTTGTCAACGACGACATCGATGCTTTGTCCAGCGCTGTCAGYGGCCCGGTCGCGTTGCCGGACAGCCCCGAATTCGCGGAGGAGACGTTCGCCTTCAACGTCGCAACAGTGCACCGGCCCGACGTCGTTCTGGGGGCCGCAGATGCCCGGGACGTCGTGGCCGCGGTTAAATGGGCGGCCGAGCGCAGGCTTCCCGTGTCCGTCCAGTCCACCGGTCACGGCGCCGAATCGGCGATCGATGGCGGCCTGCTCATCAACACGCGCAGGCTGCAGGACCTGCAGATCGATCCGGATGAACGCACCGCACGCGTCGGCGCCGGGGTGAAGTGGCGCACCCTCCTGGAGGCCAGCGTGCCGCACGGGCTCGTCGGATTGCACGGTTCCAGCACCGACGTCGGCGTCGTCGGCTACACGCTCGGCGGCGGGCTGCCCGTGCTCGGCCGCGCGCACGGCTTCGCGGCGGACCATGTCCGCAGCATGGAGATTGTCACGGCCGACGGCGCGCTGCGGCGGATCGACGCCGACGCCGAGGCCGAGCTGTTTGCACTGATGCGCGGCGGCAAGGGCAACCTGGGGATCGTGACCGCCCTCGAGTTCAGTCTCTTTCCGTTCAGTGACTTCTACGGCGGCGGCATCATCTATCCCGGGGCAGATGCGGCCACCGTCCTGGCTGCCTTCCGCCACTGGCTGCCCACGCTGCCCGAAGAGGCCTCACCCTCGATCTCGCTGCTGCGGCTTCCGGATATGGACTTCGTTCCCGAGCCGCTGCGGAACCAGTTCGTCGTGCACCTGCGCTTTGCCTTCCTGGGCAAGCGCGAGGCCGGCGACGCGCTGCTGGCCCCGATGCGGGCGGTCTCGACCCCGTTGATGGACACGGCCGGGCCCATGAGCTACCTCGACGTTGACCAGATCCACATGGACCCGGCGGACCCGCTGCCCTTCATGGACGGCGGCGCGCTCCTGAAGGATTTCGGCGACGATGCCGTGGCTGACCTGCTCGAGCTCACCGGGGACGGTTCGGACTGCCCGCTGCTGCTGGTGGAGGTCCGGCCGCTCGGTGGCGCGCTGGCGCGGACTGCTGCAGTGCCGGATGCGTTGCCGGACGCCGTGTCGGGGCGGGACGCGGCCTTCCTGCTGTTCCTCGTCGGGTTCAAGATACCGCCCCTTGCCGAGGCCGTATCGGCCTCCATCAGCGGGATCCTGGCCGCGATGGCTCCCCACTCCACCGGGTACACGCTGGTCAATTTCGATGGCGAGCCGGGCGACGAGGAGGACCGGGCCCGGGCGTGGTCTCCTGAGGTATATGAGCGGATGCGGTCCGCGAAGTCCACGTACGACCCCGGCAACCTCCTGCGCTTCGGCCACGCGATCACCGGGGTGCCCGCCGCAGGCTGAGCCTGGACAGGCCTGGCCAGGTTAACCACGACGGCGGCCCGGCACCTTTATTGCGAAAGATGCCGGGCCGCCGTCGAACTCTCATCGATCGCTCCGAAAACGCCCTTTTGACCCCTCAAAAGGGCCGTTGCGGAGCAGCCGATGAGTGCTTTAGCTGGCGAGCCAGATGTCCGGGCCGAAGACCTCGTAGTGGATCTTCGTGGCCGGGATGCCGGCGTTGATGGCCTCGTTGCGGATGTTCTTCATGAACGGCAGCGGGCCACACAGGTAGAGCGAGGCGTTGGCCGGGAGGTCCACCTCGCGCAGGGACATGAAGCCCGCGTTGGAACCGGCTTCGGGCTGCTCGAGCCAGAGCTGCAGGTCGGCGCCGTCCAGGCGTTCGACGTCGTCCGTCATCTGGGAGCGCAGCGCCCAGCTGTCCAGGGTGCTTTCGGCGTGCAGGACCAGGACCTGGCGGTCCGAGCCGGACTCGGCCAGGGAGCGCAGAATGGACGCCGTGGGCGTGCAGCCGATGCCGGCCGAGGCCAGGACCACGGGGCCGTCGCCCGCCGCGAGTGTGATTTCGCCGTAGGGGTTGGAGATTTCGATGACGTCGCCCACGGCCACGTTGTTGTGCAGCACGGGGGAGACCTCGCCGCCGTCGTCGAGCTTGGTGGTGAAGCTGCGGCTGGTGCCGGCGTCACCGGAGAGGGAGTACTGGCGGACCTGGCGGAGCCCGTCCGGAAGCGTGACCTTGACGCTGACGTACTGGCCCGGCAGCGCCGCGGTGATGGGGGTGTCGTCGGCCGGTTCCAGGGTGAAGGTCATGGAACCGGTGCCGGCCGGGGTCTTGGCGGCAACCTTCCAGGGGGTCCACATCTTGGCGTTGGCCTGTGCGGCGTAGAGGCCCTTCTCGAGCTTGATGAGGGCGTCAGCCATGAGCCAGTAGACCTCGGTCCAGGCTTCGGCGATTTCCGGGGTGATGACCTCGGCCAGGTCCTCGGCGATGGCGGCGAAGAGGTGCTCGTAGACCACCTGGTACTGCGGTTCGGTGATGCCGAGGGAAGCGTGGCGGTGCGCGATCCGGGACAGCACGGTCTCCGGCAGGGTGTCCGGGTTGTTCACCAGGTGGCTGGCGAAGGCGGCGATGCTTCCGGCCAGGGCCTGCTGCTGATTGCCCGAGCGCTGGTTGGAGCGGCTGAACAGGCCGTCCAGCAGTTCGGGGTGGGCGGCGAAGAGGCGGGCGTAGAACTTGGGGGTGATGGCCCCGATCCGGGAACCGACCAGCGGCAGGGTGGCCTCGATGACGGGGAAGGACTTGTCCGAGAGCATGTTGACTCCTGAGGTAGTGGCCCGGCTTCTTCAGTCGGGCCCGCGACGATACTTGCATTTCAAATACAAATATCTATGCCTCAGTTCTACACTGCGTAGAAATCTATTCCAAATCGACGGGCTTCCGGGCGTGGCGGCGGCGGGCGCAGGCGGGTGTCAGTGGCAAGTGTCGCTGCCGGAAAAGGAACCGGTAGTGCCCACGTTCGTCAACGTCATGCCGGGAAGGGGGAGGGACTGCCAGGAGTAGGACGTCGCGTTCAGGGTCAATTTGAGCGGCCCGAAGGCGCTTCGGCCACGGGCCACCATTGCGGTCAGGAGGGGGGGTCGGTGTTGGCCGACAACGCCTGGAGATCCGCCCCGCCGGCGCCCGCGGTAAAGGACCGGATCCCGGTCGGGGGAGAGCGCCGCCGCCGGCCCCCATGAACTCGGCAAGGGTGGCGTTCTGGTACTGAAGGTCCCCAAGGGCGATGAACCTGTCGGGCGACTGGGCCGCGACCACCGCGGCCACGTCGCCATGGCGGCACGCCGAGGTGGTGACAACTGAGCCGGGGGCACAGGCGATGTCGCCGACAGCCAGCACGGTCGCAGTCCCGCCGGCACCGGGTTGGGTGGTGGCGGTGGCTTCGTTGGAGCCGGGGCCGGTGTTGCCGGCGGCGTCGGTGGCGGTGACGCGGTAGTACCAGGTTCCGGCGGGGCGGTTGGTGTCGGTGTAGCTGAGCCCGGTGGTGTCGGCGATTCTGCTGGTGGTGGCGGGGGTGAAGCCTGCCGCGGTGGAGCGGTGGAGCGGTGGACGGTGTAGCCAGTGGCGCCGGTGTTGTCGGTCGCCGCGGTCCAGGACAGGGCGATGGTGGTTCCGGTGGCTGTGGCGGCCAGGGTCCCGGGCGCGCCGGGTGCGGTGGTGTCGGGCGGGGTTCCGTCCGTGTAGGTGAGGGTGGAGCGCAGCGTGGCGGAGGCCTGGCGTGACCAGAACCAGGAGCTGTCGGTGCCGGTCAGGGCCAGGGTCCGGGACCCGGTTCAGCCGGTTATCAGGCTGGTGTCCAGGGGAATGTAGTAGGCCGTGTCGGCGGCCGTGCCGCCGGGCAGGGACCCGAGGGTGGGCCCGGAAACCGCGGGGCGGTTGGCGTAGAGGGTGCCGGTCTCGGACCAGGAGTCGGCCGCTGAGCGGACGTTGAGGGTGTTGGCGGAGCCGGCGGAGGCCAGGCTGGTGGTGCGGATGCGCAGGATCGCGCCGGTCAGTGTTTGGGGGCGGTGATGAACGTCAGTAGGAGCGCCGCGGCGCCGGCAGCGCCAAACCAGCGGATACTTTTCATCAGCGGCCTTCGACTGGCCGGAAAGACAAAAAATACCGGCTTGGTGACGTTCCCTAGGGGTACTTTGTCACCCCGTGCCTGCTTGAAGTCAATGGGCAGGCCCGCCAGGAAGGGCGTTTGGACGCCAAACCAAAGGTTTTCCCCAGATTGGGCCGGATTCCCGCCGGTAAGCGGCCCGAACCTGCCGGGCCGCTTAAAGCCCCGGGCGCAGCCCGATCGCTGCAAAGACGGGCGCCATCTGCCGGGAGGTCGGCAGTGACGCGATCACGATCCCGTCGAGTTCGCCGTAGAAGGCTTCGCGGGCTCGGGCCAGCGCGGCCCGGAGCCGGCATTCGGTGATGAGCGGGCACGTCCCGCCCGTGGCGACGCAGTCGGCCGGGTCTAAACGGGTGTCGAGTTGCCGCAGCAGCTGGCCGACCGTTGCGGTCCGGCCGGCGCTGCTCAGCCGGGATCCGCCGTTGCGGCCGCGTTCGACGTCGATCAGGCCCAGTGCGCGCAGCTTCGCCATCGCCTTGCTGACGTGGTTGTACGGCGTGCCGACGGCGTCGGCGATGCTCTGGGTGGTCAGGAGCCCGCCGTCCGGAACGGCCGCGAGCACCAGCAAAGCGCGAAGGCTCACATCGGCGAACGCATTGATCTTCATATCCCCAGCCTAAGGGCGGTCTAGTCCACCCAGACGGCGGGCTCGTTGGTATCGGCGGCCAGCTGGCCGAATTCGAGTTCGTGCGTCCCGGCGTTCGCGGCGTAGGGCAGTACGGCGGCGAAGAGAGAGCCGTCCTGGTGCTCTGCCGCGACGTGGATGGCGTCCGAGTCTTCCTCGAGCAGCGTGATGTCGCAGACGACGGCGGCGGCCCGGAACTCCTCCCGGTGCTGCCGGAGCAACTCGTGGAGGTCCCGGATCATGGCGTCCGCGTCGAAGTCGGCGTCCGATCCGTCGCTCGCGTCCGCGGGTGTGACTGCCACCAGCCGGACTTCGCCGTCGTTCTGCACCACCAGGGCGAAGGGCAGGAAGCCGCCGTTGCGTTCCAGCTGCTCCTGCGCGGCACCGACGCCGGTGCCGAGCAGGTTCTCCAGGTCCGTGGCGCTGGCGTCCGGCACGGACTCGCGCCAGGATCCGGTGTTGGCGGATTCTTCCGGGTGTACTGCCACCGCTAGCCCCGGACCAGCGCCAGGACGCGGTCGCGGACGCGTTCCATGGTGGCGGCGTCCGTGGCTTCAACGTTGAGGCGCAGGAACGGTTCTGTGTTGGACGGGCGCAGGTTGAACCAGTAGCTGCCGTCGGTGGCGATGAAGGTGCTGCCGTCGAGGTAGTCGACCTCGACGTCCTCGTCGTGGAAGTCCTCGCGGACCCGCTCGACCGCGGCGGCCTTGTCCTCGATTTCCGAGTTGATCTCGCCGGATGACCGGTACGGCTCGTATTCGCGGCCGAGTTCGGAGAGCGGGCCCTCCTGTTCGCCCAGGGCGGCGAGGACGTGCATGGCGGCCAGCATGCCCGTGTCGGCATTCCAGAAGTCGCGGAAGTAGAAGTGGGCCGAGTGTTCCCCGCCGAAGATGGCCCCTTCCGCGGCCATGACGGCCTTGATGAAGGAATGCCCCACGCGCGTGCGGACGGGCCGGCCGCCGTGGCGTTCGACGAGTTCGGGAACCGCGCGGGAGGTCAGCAGGTTGTGGATGACGGTGGGCGTGTCTTCACCGAGGCCCTGGGCGCGGGCGATTTCGCGGCGGGCCACCATGCCGGTAATGGCCGACGGCGAGACAGGCTCGCCCTTCTCGTCGATCACGAAGCAGCGGTCGGCGTCGCCGTCGAAGGCCAGGCCGATGTCCGCGCCGTATTCGACGACGGCGGCCTGCAGGTCGCGCAGGTTTTCCGGCTCCAGCGGGTTGGCCGGGTGGTTCGGGAAGGATCCGTCGAGCTCGAAGTACAGCGGCACGATCTCCAGCGGAAGCTTGGGCAGCAGGGCATCGCCAAGCACGGCCGGGGTGGTGAGACCGGCCATGCCGTTGCCGGCATCGACCACAACTTTCAGCGGCCGGGAACCGCGCAGGTCCACCAGGGACCGCAGGTACTCCGCGTAGCCCTTGAGGACGTCCTGCACGCCAATCAGGCCAGTGCTGCCGGCCGCGGGGATGGCGCCGGCGTTGAGGTATTCCTCGGCGCGGGCCTGGATTTCCATGAGCCCGGTTTCGGAGGAGATCGGCACGGCGCCGGCCTTGGCCATCTTGATGCCGTTGTATTCGGCCGGGTTGTGGCTCGCGGTGAACGTGGCGCCGGCGGCGTTGAGGGCCCCGCACGCGTAGTAGAGCTCGTCGGTGGAGATCAGGTCCAGCAGCTGGACGTTGGCGCCGCGGGTGGCTGCGCCGTTCGCGAAGGCTTTGGCGAACTCGGGGGAAGAGGGGCGCATGTCCCCGCCCACCAGCACGGTCTGCCCTGTGAGTTCCAGGACGTCGACGAAGGCGGCACCGACGGCTTCGACGATCTCCGCGGTGATGGATTGCCCCACGATTCCGCGCACATCGTAGGCCTTGAACGAGGTCGAGAGGTCAAAAGTCTTTGTCTTATCCGTATTCACGCGTCTTATCTTACGTTGCGGCCCTGACGCGCCGGCCTGTCCGCACCGTTGTCTGCACGCCTGGATTGTGCACATAGCGGGTACCGGCTTCGTGGCTGTCGGAGGGGGCTGGGATACTGAAGCAATGGCCAGTAACCAGAACGCCCTTTCCAGCACTGCCCTAGCCGGCACCACATCCTCTACCCGGGAACAGGCCCAGAACGTACTGCGGGAGCTCGTGGGCCATCCTGAAGCCGAGTTCCATGACGGCCAGTTCGAGGCCATTGAGGCCCTGGTCGACGGCGGCAGGCGGGCCCTGGTGGTGCAGCGCACCGGCTGGGGGAAGTCGGCCGTGTACTTTGTCGCCTCCCTGCTGTTGCGCCGCCGCGGCGCCGGGCCCACCCTGATCGTGTCCCCGCTCCTGGCCCTCATGCGGGACCAGGTCGCGGCCGCGGCGCGGGCCGGGGTGCGGGCGGTGGCGATCAACTCCGCAAACCAGCTGGACTGGGACACTGTCCGCGAGCAGCTCGCCGCCGATGAAGTGGACGTCCTGCTGGTCTCGCCGGAACGACTCACCAACCCGTCCTTCCGGGAAAACCAGCTGCCCGAGCTCGTCCGCCGGACCGGGCTGCTGGTGATTGACGAGGCCCACTGCATCTCGGACTGGGGCCACGACTTCCGCCCCGACTACCGGCGCATCGCGGACCTCATCACGCAGCTCCCGGACACGGTCCCGGTGCTCGCCACCACTGCCACGGCCAACTCCCGGGTGGTGCATGACATCGAGGAACAGCTCGGCAAGGACGTGCTCACCATCCGTGGCGCCCTGGGCCGGGATTCGCTCCGGCTCGGTGTCCTGACCCTGCCCGATTCCCGCGAACGCCTCGGCTGGCTGCTGACCCACCTGCAGGATCTGCAGGGCAGCGGCATCATCTACACCCTCACCGTGTCCGCCGCCGAGGACACCGCCCGCCTCCTGGCCGAGGCGGGGCACGAGGTCCTCGCCTACACCGGCCGCACCGACCCCGCGGACCGGGAACGCGCCGAGCAGCTCCTGAAGGACAACCAGGTCAAGGCGCTCGTGGCCACCTCCGCCCTCGGCATGGGTTTCGACAAGCCGGACCTCGGCTTCGTCGTGCACCTGGGCGCGCCGTCGTCGCCGGTGGCGTACTACCAGCAGGTGGGCCGTGCCGGCCGTGGTGCGGCGAACGCCGACGTCCTGCTGCTGCCGGGATCCGAGGACCGCGACATCTGGCAGTACTTCGCCACGGCGTCCATGCCGTCCGAGGAGAAGGCTGCCGCGGTCCTGACGGCCCTCGCCGAGGCAGGCACGGCGGTGTCCACGGTGGCGCTCGAGGCCCGGGTGGACCTCCGCCGCACCCCGCTGGAGCTGCTGCTGAAAGTCCTGGCCGTGGACGGCGCCGTCGAACGCGTCGGCGGCGGCTGGCGTTCCACGGGACAGCCGTGGAACTACGACGCCGAGCGGTACGGCCGGATCGCCGAGGCCCGGGTGGATGAACAGGACTCGATGGTCATCTACCAGGACACGGCCGGCTGCCGGATGGAATACATCACCTCGGTGCTGGACGACGAAACGGCCCGCGCCTGCGGCCGCTGCGACAACTGCGCGGGCCGCTGGTTCCGCGCCGACATCGCCGAGGACGCCACGGAGACCGCCGGGCAAACCCTGCGCCGGGCCGGCGTCGCCCTGGAACCGCGGCTGCAGTGGCCCAGCGGCATGGACCGCCTTGGCGTGCCGGTCAAGGGCAAGATCAAGCCGGATGAGGCCCTCGCGGACGGCCGGGTGCTGGCGCGTCTGACGGACCTTGGCTGGGGCGGGGCCCTGCGGGAGGCCTTCGCCGCCGGTGCGCCCGACCGGCCCGTGGACCCGGGTATGCTGCAGGCCTGCGTCCAGGTGCTCCGGGAGTGGGGCACCGGAGATGCCCGGACCGCTGGCTGGAGCGGGGCCGGCCGGCCTGCCGCGATCATCAGCCTGCCCTCCCGCGGGAAGCCGTTGCTGGTGGATTCCCTGGCCCGCGGGATCTCGGAGATCGGCCGCATCCCATATCTGGGCCAGTTGCAGCTCAACCACGGCGGACCCACCGGCGGCCGCGGCGGGAACAGCGCCTACCGGCTCGCCGGCGTCTGGGACCGCCTGGTGGTGGGACCGGAGCTGGAGGAGGCCCTGGCCGGAATCCGTGGCCAGAGCGTCATGCTGGTGGACGACCTCGTGGACAGCCGCTGGACCCTGACCGTCTCCGGGCGGGCCCTCAGGCTCGCGGGCGCCGGCGCCGTTCTGCCGCTGGTGCTGGGCCAGGCCGGCTGACCTCCGCACCGGCGTGGCGGGGGAGCGCCAGGCTGTCCAGGGTGCTCAGGAGCATCAGGACCGCGATGGCCAGGAACGCCGCCCGGTACGGCGCCGCCGGATCACCGGCGACCCCCGTGGATCCCGCGCGGCTGCCTGCCTCGAAGACCCGCAACAGGAGTGCCCCGACCGCGATCCCGGCCGCGGTGGCGAGCTGCACGAGCGTCGCGGAGACTGCGTTGGCGGACGGCAGCTGGGCCGGGACGACGTCGGCGTACTGCACGGACGCGTACGCCGAGAATCCGATCGAGCGGAACGCCCCGCTGGCCACGAGCACCGCGACAATCAGCGGTTCCGGCGTGCCGGCGTCGAGCAGCGCGCACAGCGCAAAAGTGGCTGCGGAGGCCAGAGACGCGAACACCAGGACGGGCTTGAACCCGAAACGCCGGATCAGGGGCGTCGTGGCGGGCTTGATCCCGATGTTCCCCACGAACACGGCCGACACCATCGCCCCGGCGCGCAGCGGGTCCCAGCCGAAACCGACCTGGAACATCAGCGGCAGCAGGAACGGCACCGCGCTGATGGTCAGGCGGTACACGAAGCCTCCCGTCGCCGTCGCGCGGAACGTCCGCGTGCCGAAGACAGACAGATTGAACAGCGGCGTGCTGGTCCGCCGCATCCAGGCCGCGGCGGCGGCCAGGAACAGCAGGCCCGCAGCGATCGCCGCGGCCGCCAGCAGTCCGGCGTCCCGGCCACCCATCAATTCCAGGCCAACCAGCAGGGATCCCACCCCGAGCGTGGTCAGGACCAGTCCGAGCCAGTCCAGGCGCCGCGTGCTGTCGCCGCGGACTCGGGGTACCAGGCGCAGCGCGGCCAGGAAGGCCGCCAGGCCCAGGGGGAGGTTGACCAGGAAGATCCAGTGCCAGGACAGGTAGGTCGTCAGCGCTCCGCCCACCAGCGGGGCGAGGACCGGGGCCAGCAGCCCGGGCCACACGAGGTAGGCCGTCGCGCGCAGCAGATCCTTCTTCGGGGTGCCGCGGAGCACCACCAGCGTGCCCACCGGGACCATCATGGCGCCGCCGGCACCCTGCAGGACACGGCTCAGCGTGAGCATGGTCAGGTCCTGGCTGAGCGCGCAGAGCAGTGACGCGGCCGTGAAGATGGCGATGGCGAGGCAGAACACCCGGCGGGCACCGAGCCGCTCCGCGAGCCAGCCGCTGAGCGGGATGCCCATCGCCACCGTCATCAGGTAGGCGGTCATGGTGATGTTCACGTCGGCGGCAGGCACCGCGAAATCGGCGGCGATACTGGGTATGGCGGTGGTCAGGACGGTCCCGTCGAGGAATTCCATGAAGAACGTCGCGGCCACCAGCAGGGCCAGCCGCGGGCTCCAGCTGCCCCCGGCCGGGTCCGCGCCCCGCTGGGAGGCGTTCATGCGCGTGTCCCCACGGTCCGGTTCACCCATAGCGCCGGCTCATCCATTGCACTGTTTCACCCATTGCACTGGTTCACCCATGGCTCAGCGGTTGTTCCGATTCCAGCACGGCCATGGCGGCGTTGTGTCCGCCGATCGCACTGACGGCGCCGCCGCGGCGGGCACCGGAGCCGCAGAGCAGGATCTGCGGATCGTCCGTGGACACGCCCCAGCGGCGCGCCGGTGTGTCCAGCGGTTCGCCGTCCTCCACGAACGGCCAGTCGAGGCCGCCGTGGAAGATATTGCCGCGGGGCATCCCGACGGCGCGTTCAATGTCCAGGGTGGTCTTGGTTTCGATGCAGGGCCGCCCGTCCGGACCGGTCAGGAGCAGATCCTCGACGGGCTCGGCCAGGACGGAGTTCAGGGAGGCCAGGACGGCCGCCTGCAGTTCGGCGCGGCGGTCCTCATTGTTCTCCGCCGTGACCAGCCGGTCCGGGACGTGCAGGCCAAAGACGGTCAGCGTCTGGGCGCCGGCGGCCTGCAGCTCCGGGGACAGGATGCTGGGGTCGGTCAGCGAGTGGCAGTAGATTTCGCACGGCAGCGGCGAGGGCACGGATCCGGCCGCGGCGGTGCTGTAGGCGGCGTCGAGCTGGGACCAGGTCTCGTTGATGTGGAACGTCCCGCCGAACGCGGCCTCGGGGCTCACGGAACCGTCCAGCAGCCGGGGGAGGCGTTTGAGCAGCAGGTTGACCTTGACCTGCGCGCCCTCGCGGCGGTGGTTCGGGTTGGTGGCGGCGACCGCTGAAATGGCCGGGGCGATGGCTGACAAGCCGGCGGCAGGCAGGCCGCGCAGCCGGTCGAGGACCACCGGCGCCACATTGGACAGCACCCACCGGGCAGTTGCCGAGTGGTCCTGCCCGCCGTGGCGGTAGCCCACGGCGCCGCCGGGCCGGACGGCGGTGACTTCCGCGGAGGTCAGGATGGTCGCACCGGCGTCGCGCGCGGCCCGCTCCAACTCGCCGGAGACCGCGCCCATGCCGCCGACCGGTACGTCCCAGTCCCCCGTCCCGCCGCCGATCAGGTGGTAGAGGAAGCAGATGTTTTGCTGCAGGTCCTCATCGTCAGCCCGGGCGAAGGTACCGATCAGCGCATCCGTCAGGACCACACCGCGGACCAGGTCGCTGCCCAGCTCCCGGCGGATCGCCTGTCCGATGGGATGTTCGATCATGGCCTCCCACGCCGCGTCGGCCCCGGCCCGGGCGGCGAGGGCCCGCGCGTCGGACCGCGCCAGCAGCGGCGCGGTCATGGTGGGCCAAAGAGCCTCCGTGAGCTGCCGGCACGCGGCGTAGAACGCGGTGAAGGCGCCGAACTCGCCGTCGGGGGCGCCGACGGCGGCGAACGAAGCGGCCGTGGCGGCCTCGTCGCCGTTGTCCACCAGCAGGGCCCGGCTGCCATCCGCGGGGTCCGGGGTGTAAGAGGAATAGCGCCGCCGCGCCAGCGTGATGCGCAGGCCGAGGTCGTCGATGATCTGCCGGGGCAGGAGGCTGACGAGGTACGAATAGCGCGAGAGGCGGGCGTTGACGCCGTCGAACGCGTGCGCGGATACCGCTGCGCCGCCGGCGTGTTCCAGCTTTTCCAGGACCAGGACGTCCCGCCCGGCCTTGGCCAGGTACGCGGCCGCGGCCAGTCCGTTGTGGCCGCCGCCGACGATGATGGCGTCAAATTCCGTGTTGCTCGACATGGGCCTATCCTGCCATCCGGATCCGCCGGCGGCGTGAGGCGTCCGGCCACCGGACGGGCCGGGGCGGGGGACGTGACTGCCGGGGGCAGACCAGCGCGAATGAACGACGTCGATCCGCCCTGATCTGCCCGGGAACGCAAAAGGCCCCGGTCCGAGGACCGGGGCCAAACGCGGAGACGGGGGGATTTGAACCCCCGGTGGAGTTGTGCCCCACACTTCATTAGCAGTGAAGCCCATTCGGCCGCTCTGGCACGTCTCCAATTGCTAATAACTAGCCAACCAAGGATACGCAGAAGGTGCCACGCAGTGCAAAACGGCCCGCTCCAGAGCAACGCGGGGTCAGATCCGGCCCATGCGGGGCCCTCCGGATGGGCGCTAAGTGACTCCGCGTTGCTTGGGTGCGGGCCTTACTCCTCGGTGCCGGCGAGGGCCCGCCACAGGAAATGCTGGCTGCGGCTTTGCAGGGCCGCCGCCTGCCGGTTGTCCGAAGCCCCCGCGTGGCCGCCCTCGAGGGCCTCGTGGAACCAGACGTTGGGGATGCCCATGGCCTGCATGCGGGCCGCCATCTTCCGGGCCTGGACCGGCCCCACCCGGTCATCCGAAGTCGCCGTCCAAATAAACGTCTCCGGGTAGTCCACGCCGTCCTTGAGCAGGTGGTACGGCGAAAACGTCTTCAGGAACTCCCACTGCTCGGGCACGTCGGGGTCGCCGTATTCGCCGATCCAGGAATAGCCCGCGGACAGTTTGGTGTACCGGCGCATGTCCAGGAGCGGGACCCCGCAGGACACGGCACCAAAAAGCTCCGGGTACTGGGTGAGCATGTTGCCCACCAGCAGTCCGCCGTTGGAGCCGCCCACGCAGCCGAGCCGCTGACGGGACGTAACGCCGCGGGAGATCAGGTCCTTCGCGACGGCGGCGAAGTCCTCGTACGCCCGGTGGCGGTTGCCCTGCAGCGCGGCGCGGTGCCAGTCCGGCCCGTACTCGCCGCCGCCGCGGATGTTCGCCACCACGTAGACGCCGCCGCGGCGGTGTGTGCCCTCGCCCTCTACGCCGCTGGACTCCGCCGTGCGCCGCTCCAGCCACGCCCGGCCGATCGCGCCGCTGTACGCCGGCGTCCGCGAAATCTCGAAGCCGCCGTAGCCGGAAAGCTGGGTCGGGTTCTGGCCGTCCAGCACCAGGTCCTTGGCGGCCACCTGGAAGTACGGAACCTTCGTGCCGTCGCTGGAGGCCGCGAAGTGCTGCTGGACCTCGTAGCCGGCCTCGTCGAAGAACGACGGCGAGGTCCGGATCACTTCGTGCGTGCTGGTCACGCCTTCGGCAGCCCCGCAGTCACTGTCGCGGGCGAGTGTCCCGCGGGTCAGGGTGGTCGGCGTCGTGAAGCCGGTGGCCACCAGCCAGAAGTCGTTCCCTGCGCCCGGCGCCTCGCCTTCGGCGACCGAGGCGGCGCCGCCGGTACCGTCGTCGTCCGAGCCTTCGGCGTCGTCCTCGTCATCCACCGCGAAGGCATTGACGTCGTGCAGGGGCGGGCAGGCGTCCAGCACGGTGGCCGCCCAGGCGGCGTCCGTGCCGGGGCGCCGCGGATCCAGGACGTGGATCTCCGAGGACACGTCCCGGAGCAGGTTCAGCAGCAGGAAGTCCCGCGTCCAGCTCCAGGACTGCAGGGAGGTGTGCGGATCGGGCGTGAAGAGCACGGCGAGGTCCCGGGAACCGGCGAGGAAGTCCTCGAAGCCGGCCGCGAGCAGGGAGCCCGCCGGGTGGGTGGTGCCGTTGACGGTCCAGTCACGCTGCGGGCGGAACAACAGCCATTCACGGTGCGAGCTCAGGTTCACGTCCGCCGGCACGTCGATCTGCACCCACGCACCATCGCGCAGCACCGAGGTGTTCTTCTCGAAAAAGCTGATCCAGTCGACGGCAAACGTGCGTTCGAAGCCCGGTGTGGAGTCGTGGGCCACGATCGCCATCATGTGGTCCTCGGGAATGTCGAACAGCTGCTCGGCCTGGGCCAGGGACTCGCCGCGGCGCAGCTTCACCCCGGTGCGGGCATAGGACGAGGTGGTCCGCGGCAGATCGTGGGCGGTGGTGGCGACCAGCAGGGTGTCCCCGTCCAGCCAGGAGGCGTTGCCCTTGCCGGTCGGGAGGTCGAAGCCACCGTCGGCCGGGTCCACGAAGCCGCGGGCCTCGACGTCGAACTCCCGGTGGCGGTTGGCGTCCCCGCCGTCGGGGGAGAACGCCAGCAGGGCCCGCCGGTGGGCTTCACCCGGGGCCGGGCGGAGGAAGTTGGCGCCGTGGAAGACCCAGTCCTGGCCCTCGGCGGCGGCGAGGGCGTCGACATCCAGCAGGACATCCCACTCGGGGGTCCCGGCCCGGTAGCTGTCCCAGCTGGTGCGCCGCCACAGGCCCCGGGGGTTGTCCCGGTCCTTCCAGAAGTTGTAGTACCACTCGCCGTGCTTGCCCACCATGGGGATCCGGTCGGTGGAGTCGAGGACCTCCAGGATCCGGCCTTCCAGATCGGCGTAGTCGGCGTCCTCAAGGAGCTCCTCGGTGCGGGCGTTCTGTTCACGGACCCACGCCAGCTGCTCCTGGCCGTAGATGTCCTCCAGCCAGATGTTCTCGTCGACGGGTTCGGGGGAAGTCCCTCCAGCCGGGAGGGCGCCGGTGGCCTCGCCGGACGCGGACGGGTGGTCAGCTTCTGTGGTGGTCATTTTCCCATCCAAGAACATCGGTGCGGCAGTGGCAAGTCACACGGAGGTCAAGCCGGCGGCCGGGATGCCGATACGCTGGATGCCGTGGGCATATCTCGAAGCATCCGGACGGCAGTGATAGGCGCCGGTCCCCGGGGCACGAGCGTGCTGGAACGGCTCCTCGCCAACTGGGCCTCCGCCGGCTCCGCGGGCACCCTGCACATCGACGTGGTCGACCCTTACCCGGCAGGCCCGGGGCACGTCTGGCAGCCCGGACAGTCGCGGCTGTACCTGATGAACACGCAGTCCTTCTATCCCACCGTGGTCCCCGAAGACCCGGAACTCGTGCCGCCCCTGGCCGGGCGCACATTCGACCAGTGGCGCGAACTCCAGCAGGCCCACCCGCACCCTTCGCTCACTGACGACGAACGTGCCGAGCTCTCACGGCTCGGCGAGGCGGACTTCCCCAGCCGGGCCCTCTACGGCCGTTACCTGCGGTCCACCCTCGAGGAACTGCTCACCGTGCTGCCGGCCGGCGTCAGCGTGGACTTCCACGCGGCGACGGCGACGTCCGTCCGCCACGCCGGCGCGGAGGCCGCCGCGGCGCCGGGCCCGGACCTGGCCGCCTCCGGGCCGGCCGGCGCGGAGGACGCTTCGGTGCAGTTCGACGTCGTGCTCGACGACGGCACCATACTTACCGTCGACTCCGTGGTGCTGGCCGTGGGCCACCTCGACGCGCGGTTGAACCCTGAACAGCGGGAGCTGCTTTCCGCGGCGGAGGAACTTGGTCTCCTGTACGTGCCGCCGGCGGCGCCCGCCGACGTCGACTGGTCCCGGGTGCCGGGAGGCAAACCTGTCCTGGTGCGCGGCATGGGCCTGAACTTCTTTGACGTGATGGGACAGCTGACGGAAGGGCGCGGCGGCCGGTTCGTTGCCGGGGAGGGCACCGCTGAACTGACGTATCTGCCGTCCGGCCGCGAACCGCTCATCATCGCCGCCTCACGCCGCGGCACCCCCTACCGGGCGAAGGCGACACTCACCGGCTACTACCCCGGAACGGTCCGGCTGCGCTACTGCACTGAGGGCGCGATCGCGAAGTTCGCCGACTCCGGAATCCGGCCCTCCTTTGACTACGACCTCTGGCCGCTCCTGCACCGGGACGCGGTCTGGGCCTACTACTCCACGCTCGCGCGCTCGCAGCCCGATGCCATCCTGACCGGCCCGGCCGAGTTCCTGCGCGCCCTGGACGAGTCTTTGCGGCCGCACGCCCACTCGACCGCCAAGTGGGAGCACACCGCGCAATCGGTGATTGCCGTCCATGTCCGGGCATCCCACCGCCTGGACCTGCTCGGCCTCGCGGCGCCCCTGGCCGGGCGCTCGTTTGACTCCAGAGCCGAGCTGGACGCCGCCGTCGTCGACTACCTGCTCGACGACGCCCGGCGCTCGGCCCTTGGCGAGGACGATCCGGTGAAGATGGCGATCGGCGCCCTGCACCACGGCCGGGCCGTGCTCAAGACCGCTGTGGCCGATAGTGGCATCACGGACGAATCCTGGGTCGCGGGCCTCCGGGGCTGGTTCGAATCATTCGTGGAAGGCCTGGCGAGCGGCCCGCCCGCGCTGCGCTCCGCGCAGCTCGCGGCACTGGCCCGGGCGGGAATCGTGCGCTTCGTGGGCCCTGACCCCAAGTTCGGCGTGGACCGGCGGGCCCGGATGTTCACCGCGACGTCACCATGGGTGGGCGGCGGAATGGATGAAAGCGCCGACGGCGGGGCGGAAGGTGCTGCGATGGAGCCTGCCGGCGTCGGTGGTGCTGCCGCGGGCGGTGCTGGGGTCCGCGGCTTTGTGGGCAGTGCCGGCGTGCTCGGTGCTGCCTCAGGGACGGCGAAGGCCGGTGCGATATGGGACCGGACGGAGAACGCTGTGTCCGGTTCAGGGGCGGTGGCTGTGACCGGTTCCGGGGCGGGGGCCGTGTCCGCGGCGGCGATGATCGAGGCGCTGGCACCGGCCAACCGGGTGGCCGTCAACTCCTCGCCCCTGCTGGAGCAGTTGCTCGCCGAGGGGCTGGTGCGGCCGCGCCTCATGATGAGCGTGGAGGGGACCCCGGTGCAGACTTCGGGGCTGGACGTCGTCCCGCATCCGTACCGCCCGCTCGGTGCCAACGGGTCCGTGACGCCGGGGCTTTACGTGCTCGGGCTTCAGCTCTCCGCCACGCAATGGGGCACGGCCATCGCCGCCGAGGCCCGGCCGAAGACCGGCCCGGTCTACCGCAGCGGACAGCGCACCCTGCGCGACGCCGACGAGATCGCCCGCGACATCCTGGCCCCCTAGCCCGCACCCGCCCGCCGCTCAGGAGCCGCTCAAAAGTGGGCATGCCCTCCGGCTTGCCTGCCTCCAAGAATGGACAGGCCCTCCCCTGGGGCCGGGCAGTGGATGCGTGGTGCTTATGTCCAGTGCTGCGGGCCAGGGGAGGGCATGTGCCGTGGTGGGGACCGGGGATCCCGGGCTAAGGCATCAGCCCTTGAGGCACTTCCGGTAGGCGGCCATGGCTGTCCCGTAGTTCACCTGGCCCACGAGATCCTCGGGCCTGGTCGGCTTGACCGGCGGCGTGCACTTCGGCGGGACGGGGACGCTGGCCGCGACCTTCACCGCCGTTTTCACTACAGTGCCGGATTCGACGGCGGTAAGCACCAGGGTGCCCGCGCCGGCGGCGGCTCCGGCCGGAACCTTCACGTCCACCTGAGCGGCGCCGGCGGTCACTGGTACCGTGCCCAGGGCCGTCACCGTGCCCGCGGCGTCGGTGAACTCGGCGCGCAGCGAGGCATTCACCGGGCTGCCCAGCGAGGTGAGGTCCAGCTTTGAAACCGCCAGTGTGATGGATTCGCCGCCCTTGACCTCGGCCGCCGTCGTGTTCACGACAGCCACGGAGCGGCGGCCGAAGTCCGGCGAGACCGGGTTGTGGGTCTGCAGGTACTTGATCCAGGCATCGCGGTCCACGAGCCCGGAGTCCTTGGTGCCCGCGCCTTCCTTGAAGATGCGGAAGTTGTCGCCGCCGGTGGCCAGGAAGTTGAACGTCCCGATCCGGTAGGACTTCGCCGGGTCGATCAGTGCACCATTGACCCGGATCGAGGTGATCCGGTCACCGGCGGCGCGGGCGGCGTCGTAGGTGTAGTTCACGTTCTTGGACAGGCCCAGCTGCTGGTAGGCACGGCTGGGAACCGTGCCGTCCGGGTTGGTCTGCCACTGCTGCTCCAGCAGGGTCTTGAACTGCGCACCGGTGAGGGACGTGGTCCACAGATTGTTCACGAACGGCAGCACGGCGTTGGCCTCGGCGTACGTGATGGTGCCGTCGGGCGCGTAGTACAGCTCGTTGCGCAGGCCGCCCGGGTTGACGACGCCGATTTCGGCGGCGCCGAGGTCCGGCGCTTTCAGCGCATCGACCAGGGAGTCCGCCACCAGATTGCCGAGGGTGGACTCGCTGCTCCGGTCATCGCGCACAGCCGGGGAACCGGCGAACGCCGTCGTGATATCCGCCGTGACCTTGCCGACAGGCTGGTTGCCGACCACCGCGGCGTCGGCCAGGGCCTTGTCCACAATGGCCTTGACGGCCGCGACCCGCGGGTACTGCGCCACAAGATCCGCTGCCGGTTGCGCGGCGCTCGTGGTGCGCTGGACGTTGCCGGCCTTGTACCCGGTCACCGACATGGTTCTGGTGTCGATGGTCAGCTGGATCTGGCCGATGAACTCGCCGTAGTTTCCGGTCTGGACGATCGGGCGGGTCTTGCCGGTGGGCTGGCCGGCCGAATCCAGGACGGGTGCGTCCCAGGAGTACTGCTTGTGGGTGTGGCCGTTGAAGATCGCCGCCACATCCGGGGTGACCTTCTGGACCATCTTGGCGAAGGGGCCGCCGGCGGCGATTTCCTGCTCCAAAGTGGCCCCGTCGGGCGCGCCCGACCCGGCGCCGTCGTGGTTCTCCACGATGATGACGTCGGCGAGCTTGTCCGCCTTGATCTTCGCCGCGACCCGGTTGATCGCGTCGACGGGGTCACCGAATTCAAGGTCCGCGATGCCTGACGGCGTGACCAGTGACGGCACCTCCTGCGTGACCGTGCCGATCACGGCGACCTTCACGCCGTTCATGTCCAGGACCGTGTATTCCGGCAGGACCGGGGTGGTGGTGCCCTTGGCGTAGACGTTGGCGCCCAGGTACGGGAACTTGGCGTTGGTCCCGCCGGCGGTGACGCGGTCGCGCAGGTCAGCCCAGCCGCCGTCGAACTCGTGGTTGCCCACCGCTGAGGTGCGCAGGTCCAGGGCGTTCAGCACGTCGATGGTCGGCTGGTCCTTGGCGATGGCCGAGGCGAACAGCGAGGCGCCGATGTTGTCGCCGGCCGAGATGAACGCGGTGGCGCCCGGGGCGGCGGCGGCGCGCAGCTTCTCGATGGTCCCTGCGAAGAACACGGTGTTCGAATCGATGCGGCCGTGGAAGTCGTTGATGCCCAGGAAGTTCAGCTCCACGCTGGCCGGGGTGACGGGCAAGTTCAGACCCACCACCACGGGATCGTGGTCGCTCGCCCGGAACTGGTCCGGAGCGTAGTAGTCGGTGACGTTGTTGTTGTAGCGGCTGTACTCCAGCGCCACGGATTCCACGGAGTTGATGTTCCAGATGTCCGCGCCGGTGACGGCGGCGTTGGCCGCCGGGGAGGCGAGGATGTGGTCCAGCGAGCCCACGAGGCCGCCGAACAGGTAGGAGTGCTTGGCGGAACCGTCGGCGTTCTTGGCCTTCTCATCCTGGTTGACGTACCCGGCGCCCGTGAGGACGTTGATCGGGTCCTCCTTGGCGTAGGAGTTGAAGTCGCCGATCAGGAAGACCTTGTCCGTGCCCTTGGACTTCTGCAGTTCGTCGGCGAATGCCAGCAGGGACTTGGCCTGGGCGGTGCGGGCCAGGTTCGAGGCGCCCTGGCCCTTGTCGGTGTCCTCCGGCGTCGCGGCGGAGCCCTTGGACTTGAAGTGGTTGGCGATCGCGATGAACTTCTTGTCATCGGCGGCGCCGACGGGCTTGAAGACCTGGGCCATCGGCTTGCGGGCGCTGGCGAACGCGACCGTGTCGTTGTGGATGATGGATTCGCCGATCGGTTCGGCGGCAGCCAACTTGTAGATGAACGCGGTGCGGATCATGTCCTCGTCGGCCAGCGGGGGTGCGTTGGCCGGCGTGCGGACGTAGTCCCAGATCCCCGGGGTGGCGATGTTCAGCGCATCCACCAGCTTGGCGAGCGCGTCGTCCCGGGTCTTGCCGAACTGGGCCGAGTTCTCGACCTCCATGAGCGTGACGACGTCGGCCCCGGACTTGGAGATGGCGGCGACGATCTTGTCCTGCTGCCGCTTGAAGTTCTCCGCGTTCGCCGCGCCGCGGACGTCGCAGCCGCCCTTGACCGTGATGGGGTTGCCGTCCCGGTCCGGGTAGAACGTACAGCCGGAGATCTGGTCGCCGGTGGTGGGGAAGTAGTTCAGCACGTTGAAGGAGGCAAGCTTGAGATTGCCGCCCACGGCGGCCGGGGTCCCGGCCCGGGTGGCGCCGAAGCTGGCCGGCTGCACGGTGTCCGCGTTGGCGGCCGTCAGCTGCGTCAGGGGCTGGAACTTCCAGGCGCTGTTCGTGTAGCTGAGCACCACGTTGGTTTTGAACGTCACCGGCGCGCCGACCCGGACGGGATCGGCCGTGGTCAGGTACGGGAGAACCTGGGCCTTGGTGGCGGCGTCCTTGAGGAAGTTCGTGGTGGCGCCGTCGTCGAGCTTGATGCCGCGGGCGGCGTTCGCCGCGGCCGTGGCGGTGTACTCCGCAGAACCGAAGGACGCGACGGCGGTGGGCTGCTCCAGCGCGGTGGTGCCGCCGGCCAGGCCGATCTCGCCGTACTGGTTCAGCGAGAAGTTGTCCGCCACGGTGACGGGGCCCTGTGGGGTGAGCAGCATGCCTTCGAGGGATTCACGGAAGGCCTCGTCGGCGGGGAGCGCGAAGCCGGTGGCCTTGACCTCGGGGGCGGCCTCGGTGAGCTTCTTCAGATCGGCCGCCGCGGCGACGTTCAACTGCGTCATGCCGAAGAATTCGCTGACAGCGCCGGTGAGCTCGACGTAGTCGCCGATCCTGACGGAGTCGACCGTGGACGGGGAGTAGACGAACACCGCGTCCGACGCCGCGTGGTTGGCCGGGGTGAGATCGCCGCCCGTGCCGGGGGTCTGGACGTAGTAGCCGGCGAAGCCGCCGGTGGGGAACGTCGCAGTGACCCGGCCCCGCGTAGTGACCGAGGATCCTGCCAGCGGGCTTGCGGCGCCGGTGCCCTGGATTTCGGCAATGGTCTTGGCGGCCGGGGGAGTGCCAGGGTCCACGGGCGGGTCCACGGGGCCGGCAGCGCCACTGGCCGCCGTCGGCGTGATGGCGGCGTTCAGTGCGAAGTCGGCGGCGTTGTTGTTGGTGTCCGCGCCGTTGATGCGGTTCATGCTCTTGACGTCGGTGTTTCCCGACGGCGCCGCGGCCGCCTGGGCCTCGAAGGTGTTGGAGGTGCCGTAGCCGAGGAGGTCCGCGACGTTGGCCGGTTCGATGACCGAGCCTGTCGGCAGCGGATTGAGTGCTGCGGCCTGTTTGGCCAGCACGATCGTGCCGCCGCCACCGGCCGGGTTGAAGCCGGTAGCGGTGGCGTCGGCGGCCGGCAGGTCGGCGCCGGCCGTGCCGTTGCTGCCGCCCTTGAGCAGGTAGTAGCCCTTGGCGGGAATGCTGCCGGCCAGGACCGCCACCGAGCTCGGCGCGCCGGTGCCCGGGGCTGAGCGGTACTGGAGACTCCAGCCCTCCAGTGAGACCGGCGCGTCGGAGCCGTTGTACAGCTCGACAAACTTGTTCTTGAAGGCAGCGCCGGAGCTGCCGCCGCTGAGATAGGCCTCGTTGATGACCACCGGCGAGGTTCCGGCTGCTGCCGGCAACGGTTCGGTGGCGTTAGCCGGCACGGCCGCCGCCAGTGGGGCTGCTATCAGCGCCGCCGACAGCGCTGAGCCCAGCGCTGTTTTCCAGGGTGTTAGTTTCATCCGCTCTAACTCTCATTAGGGTGCCCCGGGTAAAGGGCAGGGTGCAGTGCGTCCGCAGGGTGCAGCGGACAGTGGCCGGCCAGAACTCCTGGTCAAGTCGTGCCGGGCCCATCCAAACAGGGGTGAATGAACAACGTATGGACTAAACGTGCATTCGGCGGGACGCCCCCCAGCGGGACGCGCCGCAGCCTTCCCGGAGCGGCTCGAAAGCCCCGGGCAATGGTGACTGGTGATGCGGGTGAGTTGTGTCCGGGTGCCTCCACCGGACGCTCCACAGCAGAATACCGGCCAGTAGCCCTCAGGGAAGGCTCTGGCCGGTATTTCCTACAACAATTTTTGTAATTAGGTGGGAAGAGCTCTGGTGTCCTGGCCGGTTAGGCGTCCGTGGCGGACTGCCCGCCCTGTCCGGTGTCAGCCACGATCTTGAACAACGCGCGCGTGGGGTCGGTCAGTGTGGCGAGCCTGCCGAACGGGGTGTTGTCCGGCCCGTCGATGACTTTGGCGCCGAGGGACACTGCCGTATCGATGGAGGCGTCGGCGTCTTCCACGGCGAAGTAAACCTGCCAGTTGGACGGGACCTCGGCGGGAAGGTAGGCAGACGCGTCCATGATCCCGGCCTTGGCTGCCGGGCCCGCGCCCAGGGTGGTGTAGCGGAACTCCGGGGTGTCGCTCATGACGTCGGTGTCCCAGCCAAACACGTCCTGGTAGAACTTGACGGCGGCGGCGTAGTCCTTGGCGTGGAGCTCGTGCCACGCCGGAGCACCGGGCTCGGCCGCCAGTTCATAGCCCTTCATCTCAGCCGGCTGCCATACGCCGACCGATGCGCCCGTGGCGTCGGCGATCATCGCCATGCTGCCCTGTTCGGGGACGTCCATGGGCGGCATGTAGACCTGGCCGCCGTGTTCCGTTGCAGCCTTGACGGTGGCGGCGGCGTCCTCCGAGCGCAGGTACGTGGACCACATGTCCGGCCACGCGGCCTGATCCTCCTGCTTCTGCATCAGGCCGGCGACGGACTTGCCGTCCTTCCAGGCGGTGATGTAGCCGCCGTATTTTGCTTCGTCGCCGGTCTGGTACGTCCAACCGAACAGCGCACCGTAGAACGCCTTGGCCTTCTCGGCATCGGATGTCATGAGGTCGATCCAACATGGTGCGCCGTTGGAGTGCTCGGGTGTGGGCATGGAAGCTCCTGCTCTCTGTGGCGGCCGTTGACGTGCCCCCGCCGGACTCTGGTTTGTGTGGAGATGGGGTGGAGACACAGAGACTATGACGGTGCACGGATAGTTTCAACAGGTGGGTCGAGCGAGGGGTTGGGGCATCGGCCAACGCCGGCGTGTCGTTGACGCTGGACCCAACCATGGCCACCTTGATGCCCGACGCTGCAGTGTCTAGCAATTTGGCCAGATTGTGAGAGGATACGACCACGCCGCATGCCAATGGCGGGGTGTCGCATTAATGTTGCTCGAATGCGAGAGGTGACCATTGAACACTTCGCTAACAGTCCTGCAGTCTTTCCCAGCGCCGCGATCCACGACCAATCCCTATTTGGTGCAACTGGCCGGCGGCCTGCAAGAACTGCCCGATATCAGCGTCATTAACTTCAGCTGGYGCGCTGCTCTCTTTGCCAAGTACGACGTCTTCCACATCCACTGGCCTGAAATCTTGGTCAGCGGTCATAGTCCGCTGAAGAAACTCGGGCGACAGGTGCTCACGCTGGCTCTCCTCGGGAGGCTCGCACTGGCTAGGACGCCCATAGTGCGAACTGTCCACAACGTAGAGCTGCCCGAGGGCATCTCCGTCCGGGAGGTGTTTCTCCTCCGCCTTATTGACCGCAAAACCACGTTTTACGTTCGGC
>NZ_JBFTZW010000020.1:0-45727 GCF_056406555.1 Arthrobacter sp. P1_B4 | reverse complement strand
GCCGGGACTCCGGCGGCGGCCTGTTCGCGGCGTTGGAGCAGGCCGAAGGCCACGGCGAGCCGGGCCTGTTCCGCGGACGCGGCGGACTTCCAGTCCTCCAGTTCCCGGATCCGGTCAATGATCCCGGCACTGTCCGTGGGCGGACAGCCTAAGCCCAGAGGTCCGGCGGCCAGCCGGCCCGCCAAGGCCGCCTCGGCGGTGCCCGGAATGGCGGCGGCATCGCCCGCGGCGCGGCCGAAGCCGGCGTCGCCGTGTCCTGCCGGAGCCACTTCGGGCCCTTGATTGCCGTCCATGAATTAAGTGTCCCTGCGGGCTATGACATTTATGGCCCTCCGCAGCCGTTCCACCGCTTCGGAAGCCATCGGCGACCTTCCAGGTCCCAAAGTCACTCCCGAGACGGTGCCCAGGAAAACGTCGAGCTGAAGACGCGTCCGCAACCCGTCGAGCGCGGAGTGCAACTCGTCAAGCCGTCGGTACTGTTCGATCATCCCGGCGGGATCCTCGGCCTGACGCACGTCCCGGAGCGCGCTGGAGCAGAATGCGAGCAAATCCTGGACGCCGTCGTCACCGCTCCCGGCGCGGCCGAGGCCGCCGTCGCCGTCTCCCGCCGGAACCACTTCGGGCCCCTGATTGCCGTCCATGAATCCAGTCTCCTCCGGGGATCCGACATTAATAGGGCAACCAGAAGGAGGCCGCGAGGTTAGCGGGATTGGTGGGATTCGTTGGCGGTTGTGGAGGTCCGGCCGCGAGTTCCCGGCGTCCGAGGACCCCCACCCGAGCGCATCGCCCCTGTCTCAAACACGGGCACGGGTCCATCATGGGAGGGGGCGTTAGCTCTGCGCCCCAGGCGGAACCGGGCGGAGGATTGTCCATGAACCAGAGGGAATCTATCGCGACGAGGATCAGCTCGCTGCCTTCGGACCGCCGCTCGTTACTTAAAGCGGTCGGCGTCGGCGCCGCGGGTATAGCGGGCATGCCGCTGCTGGCCGCCTGCACGGCCCAAAGTGCCCCCGCCGGTGCCGGAAGCAGTGCCTCTGACACCTCCGGTACGCCGTCGGCGTCTCTGCTTCCGGCGCCGGAACCGCAGGTCAAACCGCTCCTGGACCAACAGAAGGTCAACGCCGCCTTGGCAAAGCTGGACGGGATGGTCCAGGGCGTGATGGAGAGTACCGGTGTTCCCGGAGTCGCCGTGGCCGTGGTCTACCAGGACCAAATGGTCTACGCCAAGGGGTTCGGCGTGCGGGAATCGGGCCGGCCCGAGACAGTGGACGCGGATACCGTTTTTCAATTGGCCTCGGTGTCCAAACCCTTGGCCTCCACGGTGGCGGCCGTGGCCGTGGGCCGCAAGGCCATCTCCTGGACGGAACCGGTGATCAACCACACCCCCGGCTTCGCCCTGAAAGACCCCTACGTCACGCGGAACGCCACGGCGGCGGRCCTGTTGTCACATCAAGGCGGCCTCAGTACGGGGGCGGGCGATCTGTTGGAAGACCTCGGATTCGACCAGTCCTATATTCTCAGCCACCTCAAACAGCAGCCGCTGGACTCATTCCGGTCGAGCTACAACTACAGCAACTTCGGCTACACGGCTGGTGCACAGGCTGTCGCCGATGCCATGAACAAGCCCTGGGCAGACCTCGCCGAAGAAGTCTTGTTCAAGCCCCTGGGCATGTCATCCACGAGCTATCGCCACGCGGACTACCAAAAGGCGACGAACAAGGCACTGATCCACGTCCCAGCCGGTAACAAGACCTGGGTGGCCAAATACTCCCGGGATGCCGACGCCGAAGCACCCGCCGGCGGGGCCAGTTCCTCCGTGCGCGACCTGGCCCGCTGGATCCGCCTGCAGCTCGCCAACGGCAGCTTTGAGGGAAGCGAGGTTATCGATCCGGACGCGCTTAGTATCACGCATGTCCCGCACGCTGTCTCGGGCCCACCGTCGACGCCGGGTGCCCGCACCCGCTTCTACGGCTTGGGCTGGAACGTCTCCTACGACGACCACGCCCGGCTGATGCTCGGGCACTCGGGAGCCTTCAACCTTGGTGCCGCGACCGCAGTCTCACTGCTCCCCGGCGAGCAGCTGGGCATTGTTGCCCTGACCAATGGCCGGCCGCAGGGCATCCCCGAAGCCATCTGCGCCGCATTCCTGGACACGGCCCAGAACGGCGCCCCGACAGTGGACTGGATCGGATTCACCTCGGGCGTCTTCCAGAAGATCGATGAGGCGGAGAAGCCAAAAGTTGACTATTCCAAGGCGCCGGCCCAGGCCAAACCGGCGCAGGGCAACGATTTCTACACCGGAAGTTATGCGAACTCCTACTACGGCCCGCTCACCGTCGCGGTGGAGAACGGCGTGCTGACCCTTGAGCTGGGCCCGGCCGGCAGGACCACCAAGTTCCCGCTCACTCATTTTGACGGCGACACCTTCAGCTTTGAATCAATCGGCGAGAACGCCAACGGTCTTGCCGGGGCAATCTTCGCCCCCGGCGCGGACGCCGCAGCCGGAGGCGGCACGGCTTCGAGCGTCAGGCTCGATTTCTACGATCAGACCGGGCTGGGCACCTTCACCCGCGGCTGAGCCCGGACTTCAGTGAGTGAGCTTCTTCCGTAAGCTTCAAAGGAACGCCACGAGCCCCGATCCAAGGAACCCATGCCCATCAACACACAATCGCTGAAACAGGACGGCTTCACCGGTTTCCGGCCGCTCCAGGACCTTGACATCAACCGGATCCCGCAGAAGCCCGGGATCTTCGCGGTACTGCGGCCGGAGGGCTTACGGCCCCAGTTCCTGGCCAGGAGCACCGCCGGCATCTTCAAGAAGAAGAACCCCACCCTCAAGACGGACGCTCTCGACGCCGAATGGGTGGACGGCGCCGATGTCCTTTTCCTGGGCAAAGCCGGCCCCGGAAGCAAGGGCAACCGCGGACTGCGCCGGCAAATCCAGGAATTCGTCGACTTCGGCGAAGGCAAGCCGCCGGGCCACTGGGACGGGCGGCTCATCTGGCAGCTCGCCGTGCCCGGGTCCCTGATCATCGCGTGGAAAGAGTTGCCCGTTGAGCAACTCAACGCGGCCGAAGCCCGGTGCCATGCCGCATTCATCGAAGAATACGGCCGCCTGCCGTACGCCAACTTAGTCCAGGCGCGCGTCAAAGGTGCTTAGCCGCCGTACGTGAACCGTCCCGCCACTAACGTGGCGGCCACCGGCATGGCCGCAAGCTCCGCATCCGACACGGTCAGAGGGTCGCCGTCGAGCACTGCAATATCGGCGGGATCCCCGACCCGGAGACGGCCGCGACCGCGGGTCGAGGCCGTGAGGGCCTCCTGCCGCGTGAGGGCCTGCTCGGCATGCCACGGCCCGCGGCCATCCAGCCGGGCCCGCGCCGTGGCAGCGGACATGGCAATCCACGGATCCAGCGGGGCCACCGGAGCGTCCGAGCCCAGGGCGAGAGTCGCCCCGGCGGCCAGCAATGAACGGAGCGGGAAGGACCGGTCCGTTCGCCCCGGCCAGTTCGCCTCGGCGGCGTCCCGGTCATCGAGGGCATGCGCAGGCTGGACACTCGCGGTCACGCCCAACCGGCCGAAGCGGGCGAAATCCTCGCTCCGGACAAACTGGGCATGCTCCACCCGTCCGGCGATGCCCGCCGCCTCAAACGCATCCAAGGCGACTTGGTTGGCCGCGTCGCCGATTGCGTGGACCGCCGGCACAAAACCCGCCTGCCGCGCCCGGACCAACAGGGCGAGCAGCTCCGACTCGCTCACGGTCAGCAGCCCGTGGCCGCCGTTCGGATACGGGTCAACGCAATACGCTGTGCGGGTATTGAGCGAGCCGTCGATCAGCACCTTCAAGGGGCCCACGCTCAGCAGCCCGCCACTGCCGGCCACTGCCAAACCTGTCCGCAGCCCCTCTGCCACGGCCCGGTCCAGGTCCTGCGGATAGACGCCCGCTTCAACGCGCAGGGCAGCGAAGCCGCTGGAGATCCTCCGCAGCCAGGCGTCGCGGTTCCACGTCATCTCGAAGTCCACAATCCCGACCACGCCCCGCGCGGCCGCAGCCTGCCCTGCCTGCCGCACCCACGGATCCACCACCGCGTCCGGCAGCTGGCCAAGCTCCCGGGTCAGGGCGAACGCCGGTTCTTCCCGGAGCAGCCCGCCCGCATCCACCGGCATTCCGTACTGTTGGGCCGCTGCGGAGTTGAGCCAGACACAGTGGAGGTCGTGGCTGATCAGCGCCGTAGGCCGGCCGCGCGTCACGCCGTCCAGGAGGTCCAGACTGGGCAGGTCATGCCAGATGGCATCGCGGAAACCGACGCCCACCAGCGTCTGGACGGGACCCGGAGCTCCGGCGCCGCTTCCGGCCCCGGCGATATGGGCCTCCGCGATATTGTCCCCGGCGATATGGGCCCCGACGACGGCGGCCGCCTCACGCGCCGAGCCGGCACCGGAGAGGTCAAGCCGGTTGGAGGCCAGCGCCCACTGCGTCATATGGACGTGCTCATCCCACAGCCCAGGAATGGCGTAGCGGCCCTCCAGATCCACCACCTGGGTTGCAGCGGGGAGCGCACCCAAGCCCGGGCGCGACGGGATGATTGCCGACACGGCCCCGGCACGAAGATGAACGTCGAAGCATATTTCCTCCCCGGGGTGCCGCGCGGAGGCCAGCACGAGATCCGGGGGTCGGCAGGGATCGAGCGGATCAGACATAGGAACAGGCTAGGCGGGCGACGCCGCAGGACCCAACAGGCGCACACGGGACTTTCGCCCCTTACCTCTGCCACGACCGCCCCCCAAGCTGAATGTGTGGGGAGGTTGCTGCACGGCCAGTTGGGGGACGTGTCGAGCGAAGAACCACTTCACGTAATACGGCACGGGTCTCACCGCGAATTGGGGAAGGAAATGGCGTTTGCACTTTCCGGCTTCAGCAGGAAAAGGCAGGAGACCACGGCCACATGAGTATCCACCACCATTCGGGGGACCCTAAACTCAAGGTGCTCATCCGCCTGAACGCCGACGCCGAAACAGCGCGGATCGACGTGCATGGTGTGGTGACCGTGGCCAACGTGCGGGCGCTGTACGTCGTTTGCCGCCGCGTCACAAGCAAGCTTCCCGGGTTTGAACTCGTGCTCGACCTCGCCCATGCCCGGGTGTCGGCCGCCGCGATCGAGGAACTCCGTGAGCGTGCCCGCGCCTCGTTGCTGTATTCGGGGATCGATGGCACGGAGACTCCGTGCCGTCTGCGCCTCGTGGACCCGCTGGTCATCCTCAAAACCAAGGAGCACGTATGAAAGCCCTCGTCTATGGCGGTCCCGGGGAGAAATCGTGGACCGAGGTCCCCGACCCCACCATCCAGAATCCCAGCGATGTGATCGTCAAAGTGGACACCACCACCATCTGTGGGACCGATCTGCACATCCTCAAAGGCGACGTCCCCGCGGTGGCCAAGGGCCGCATCCTGGGCCACGAAGGGGTCGGCACCATCACGGAGATCGGCGCCTCCGTGACCAGCCTCAAGGTCGGGGACCGCGTCATCATTTCATGCATCAAGTCCTGCGGGCACTGCGCCAACTGCAAGACCGGCCTGTACTCCCATTGCCTGGGGGAGGAGGGAACCTCCGGCATCGGCTGGGTTTTCGGACATCTGATCGACGGCACGCAGGCCGAGTTCGTCCGCGTCCCCTACGCAGAGAACTCCCTGCACCTCCTGCCTGAGGGAGTCAGCGACCAGCAGGCCGTCATGCTCTCCGACATCCTCCCCACCGGCTTTGAGATCGGCGTGCAGTACGGCCGGGTCAAGCCCGGCGACACGGTCGCCGTCATCGGCGCGGGCCCCGTGGGACTTGCCGCGATCTCCACCGCCGGCCTCTACGGCGCCGCCACGATCATCGCCGTCGACCTCGACGCGAACCGGCTCGAGAAATCCCGCGAATTCGGAGCCACCGATGTGGTCCTCTCATCCGATGCCGACTGGAAGGAGCAGCTCATGCTCCTGACCGACGGGCAGGGCGTGGACGTGGCGATCGAGGCCGTGGGCGTCCCGGCGACCTTCACGATGTGCACCGACATCGTGCGTCCTGGCGGCACCGTGGCCAACGTGGGCGTGCACGGCAAAGCAGTGGAACTTCACGTCGAAGACCTCTGGATCCGGAACATCAACATCAGCATGGGCCTGGTGAACACCAACACCACCCCCATGCTGCTCAAGCTCGTGGCACAGCAAAAGATCCCCGCGGACAGTTTCGCCACCCACCACTTCACCTTTGACGAGTTCATGGAGGCGTACGACACTTTTGCCCGCGCCGCGGAGACGAAGGCCCTCAAAGTCGTGATCACGGCATGAAAGCGCTCGTCGTCCTCCACTCCGGCAGTGCCGGCGCGATCGACGAAGCCAAGCCGTTCGTGATCTCGCTCGGGCGGTAGCGGCCCGGGCCGCCAGCTTCCGGAAGCCACGCCCGGCCGGGCGTGGCAAACGGACCATCTGAAAGGACGGCGGCCATGAAAGCAGGCCGGATTGTCATGCTGGTGATCGGCTCGCTGTGCGCGCTGGTCGGTTTGGGACTGTTGGCGGGCGCCGGTTTTGCGGGCTGGGTCAACGACCAGCAACGTGACGGCAGGTACTTCATCACGCCGTCGGCGCCTTTCTCAGGCAATTCCTACGCGCTGACGACCCCCCGGCTGGACCTCATGACCGGCGGCGGCGTGGACGACGGCGTTCCGGTGGACATTGCGGGCAGCGTGCTGCTCCGCGGTTCCTCCACCGACCCCGGCAAGGAAATCTTCATCGGAATTGCCCCGCGGGCCGACGTCGCGACGTACCTGGCCGGTGTCCGGCGCACCGAAATCGTCGACGTCAGGTTCAACCCCTTCCGCGCGCGGTACCGCGAAGTGGCCGGCTCCCAAATCCCGTCCACCCCGGCGCAGCAGACCTTCTGGGCCGCGACTGCCACAGGCCCGGGGGAACAGGAACTGACCTGGGACCTCCGCTCCGGATCCTGGGCAGTGGTGGTCATGAATGCCGACGCGACGTCTCCGGTGAGCGTGAATCTGCAGGCAGGGGCACGCACAGACCTGCTCCTGCCGGTGTTCATCGGCCTGCTGATCGGCGGACTCGTGATGCTGCTGATCGGCGTGCCGCTGATAGTGCTGGGCGCCGTTGGACTCGGCCGCGGCGGCCCGGGCCAAGGCGGGACGGGCAGCGGTGTCCCTCCCGGCCGCTTGCCGGCCCACCCCGGCCAGCCGTATCCCGCGGGTCCCTACCCGCCCAGGGTCACCCCCGGCCAGCAGAACAGTGCGGCCCCGCCGGGTGCCGTGGCGGCCTACGCTGCCCCGCCGGGGACTCCGTATCCGGTGGCGCCAGGTGCTACGACCGCATATGTGTACCCCGCCCGTCTCCACGGCTACCTCGACCCGAACCTGTCACGGTGGATGTGGCTCGTGAAGTGGTTCCTGGCCATCCCGCACTTCATCGTCCTGTTTATCCTCTGGTTCGCCTTCGGAGTGGTCACGATTGTGGCGTGGTTCGCGATCCTGTTCACGGCGCGCTACCCGCGCTCGCTGTTCAATTTCAGTGTCGGTGTGATCCGCTGGAACTGGCGTGTGGCCTTCTACGCCTTCAGCGCTATCGGCACGGATGTCTATCCCCCCTTCACCCTGGCCCGCACCGATTACCCGGCGGACTTCGACGTCGACTATCCCGAACGGCTGTCCCGCGGCCTGGTGCTGGTGAAATCCTGGCTGCTGGCCATTCCACATCTGCTGCTTATCAGCCTGCTGACGGGGACCGCGAGGACGTGGGAGTACCGGGACGGCGAGTGGGTGCAGCAAGGTGTGGGCATCTCCCTCCTGGGGCTGCTGGTCCTGATCGCCGGCGTGATCCTGTTGTTCACGGGCCAATACCGGCGGGGGCTCTTCGACCTCCTGCTTGGCCTGAACCGCTGGATCTACCGCGTTATCGCCTACGTTGCCCTCATGCGGGACGAATATCCGCCATTCCACCTTGATATGGGTCCGGTCGATCCGGGCGAGCTGCCGGTGCCTGCATACGCCGGACCCGCGCTCGGACCCGCCGGACCAGGACCCGGGCCCGTCGGTCCTGGACCAGCCACCGGACCCGCGGTCGGACCCGGACCCGGACCCTCCGCCGGACCAGGACCCGGGCCCGCGCCCGAACCCGGACCCGCGCCCGGAACCGGAGGACCAGCCACCGGACCCGGAGGACTGCCCAGAAGCTAATGCGGCGCTGCGCCCGGTCCTCTTGCCACCCGCCCTCCGCAAGAACATAGTTGAGGGAATTCACGTACTCCGCGGCACTAGGCAGGCGACCATGGTGAACATCGGGATTCCGGAAAACGGCGTGCTTCACGGCAAGACCGCCCTGATCTACGGCGGCGGCGGGGCGGTCGGCGGGGCGGTGGCAAGGGCTTTCGCGGCCGACGGCGCCACGGTGCACATTGCCGGAAGGACGGAATCGCGGCTGGAAAAAGTAGCCAATGACATTCGCGAGGCAGGCGGCACAGCCGAAACCGCCGTCGTCGACGCCCTGGACGAAGAGCAGGTGGATGCCTTCGTAAGCCGGGTGGCGAAGAAGAGCAAGAGGATCGACATCTCCTTCAACGTGATCTCATTCGGCGACGTCCAGCAGCCACTCATGGAGATTGATGTGGATGACTTCACCCAGCCCATCACCCTGGCCGCGCGGACGCACTTCCTGACCACCCGCGCGGCCGCCGCCCACATGGTCAAGCAACGCTCCGGCGTCGTGCTCATGTTCGGCGGCTCGGGCCCGCAGACGATCCCCGGTCTGGGCGGTTTCAAGGTGGCGCTCGACGCGATGGAAGGACTACGCCGGCAATGGGCCCTGGAACTGGGAAAACACGGCATCAGGGTGGTCACCATGGTCACCGGCGGCATTATCGAAACCATCCCGTGGCAGGCCGAGGGCCGCGATGAGATCGTGGTGGAGATTGCCAGGGCCGCGCATTTGAACCGGACGGCCACGCTGGCGGACGTCGGTAACGTGGCCTCCTTCATCGTCTCGGACAAGGCGGCGGCCATCACGGACGCTACCGTCAACATCTCCGCCGGCGCGATCGTGGACTACTGACGCCGGTCAGGCCACCAGGTTGGCTGCGGCGACGTCCATGTGTTCGAGGACCGTCGTGCGGGCCAGTGTCGCGTTGCCGGTCTCGATCGCGGCGACGATGTCGTGGTGCCGGTCCACGCTCATGTTCTTGACGGCCCTCTCGATCCCGGCAAACATGATGGACATCCGAATGGAGCCCTCAAGCGACTCCCAGGAGTGCAGCAGGGTCTCGTTTCCGGTGAGCCGGCACAGTGTCCGGTGGAACTCCAGATCGGATTCAATCCGTTCCTCCAGGCTGGCCTCGGCGGCCGCGGCCATGGCATCGACGGCCGAGCGCAGGGATGTAATCACGGAGGCCCGGTCCGGCAGCTCACACAGTGTCCGGACCGCAAGCGATTCGAGCGCGGCCCGGACAGCGAAGATGTCCCGGATTTCCTTGCCGTCCAGGTGCCGCACGGACAGCCTGCCGCGCGGACCGGCCGACAGCAGTCCTTCTTGCTCCAGCTGGCGCAGGGCCTCGCGCAGTGTTCCGCGGCTGATCTGGAGCATGTCGGAGAGTTCGGTCTCCACCAGATGCCGTCCTGGCTCCAGCTCTCCGCTCGTGATGGCCGTGCGCAGGGCAGATAGCGCCTGCTCGCGGAGGCTCTTCTTTTCCAGTCCGAGAAGCGGGGCTGTTGCTCCGGCCATTGTTAGTCCTCACGCTCAGCGGTCAACTGTTTGTCAGTGGTCAACTGTTTACAGTTCGTGTGTTAACAGTTGATGGTACGGCACGGGCGGGACCGGCAGCTGCCGGCCCCCGCCCATCCTCAGCCGAGTTCGGCGAGCACCTTGGCAACGACCCTCTGCACCGAGAGGCCGTAGCGTTCGTGCAGGGTGGGCAGCGCGCCCGCGTCCAGGAATTCGTCCGGCAGCGCTACCGGCACCACCCGTTTACCCAGCCCCGCGGTGACCACGGCCGAGGCCACGGTCTCGAACAACCCGCCCACCACACTGTGGTTCTCCAGCGTGACCGCGAGGCGGTCGGTGTTCAGCTCGGCGAGGACCGTCGCGGCGTCGAACGGCTTGATGGTGGGGGCGTGGACGACGGCGACATCCACGTGGTGGGCAGCCAGCGCCTCGGCCGCCTGGAGTGCCCGCATGGTCATCAGCCCGCTGGAGATGAAGACGACGTCACGGCCGCCACGCAGGACTTTCGCCTTGCCGAGTTCGAACGTGTAGTCGTACTCGTCCAGCACGGTGGGGACGTTGCCGCGCAGCAGTCGTAGGTACGTGGGGCCCTCGCTGGCGGCCAGTTGGGGGACGGCCTGCTCGATGTCCAGCGAGTCGCACGGGTCCACGATGGTCAGATTGGGCATGCCGCGGAAGATCGCCATGTCCTCGGTCGCCTGGTGGCTTGGACCGTAGCCGGTGGTCAGCCCCGGGAGCCCGCCGACGATATTGACGTTGAGGTTTGGCTCGGCGGCATCCAGGCACAGGAAATCGTAGGCGCGCCGGGCAGCGAACACCGAGTACGTCGAGGCGAACGGGACCAGGCCGGTCTCAGCCAGGCCCGCCGCGGCGCCGAAGAGCAGCTGTTCGGCCATGCCCATCTGGAAGAAGCGTTCCGGGAATGCCTGGGCGAAAATGTGCATGTCCGTGTACTTGCCCAGGTCCGCGGTCAGTCCCACGATCTTGTCGTTCACCTGCGCGGCCTTGACCAGGGCGTGCCCGAACGGCGCGGACGCGGTCTTCTGGCCCGGGTCCGCGAAGGAGGCGATCATGGCAGAGGTTTTCAGCTTCGGTGTTGTTGCGGTACTCATCGTGCGGCCTTTCCTTCGAAACCTGCGGTCAGCTGCTCGCGGCAGAGCTGCCATTCGTGTTCTTCGATGCGCATGAAGTGGGCTTTTTCGCGGTCCTCGAGCAGCGGCACGCCGCGGCCCACCTTCGTGTCGCACAGGATCACGGAGGGACGTCCGACGGCGGCCGCCTGGGCGGCCGCGTTGTCGAACGCGGCCAGCAGCGCGCCGACGTCGTTCCCGTTCACGCGCTGGGCGTACCAGCCAAACGCCTGCCACTTTTCGGTGACGGGCTCGGTGCGCAGCACGGTGTCGGTCTTGCCGTCGGCCTGCAGGGCGTTGATGTCCACCATGGCGGTGAGGTTGCCGAGGTGGTGGTGGTGGGCGCCCATCGCGGCCTCCCACGTGGATCCCTCGTCAAGTTCGCCGTCGGAGAGGAAGTTATAGACCCGGGAACCCGAACCCTGGTAGCGCAGGCCCAGGGCGGCGCCGACGGCGATGGAGAGTCCGTGGCCGAGGGAGCCGCCGGAAATCTCCATGCCGGGGGTGTATGTGGACATCCCGGACATCGGCAGCCGGGAGTCGTCCGAGCCGTAGGTCTCCAGTTCCTTGACGGGGATGATTCCGGCCTCGGCGAGGGCCGCGTAGTGGCCGATCGCGTAGTGGCCGGTGGAGAGCAGGAACCGGTCGCGGTCCTCCCACTCAGGGTCGTCGGCGCGGAACCGGAGCTGGTCCGCGTAGACCGCGGCGAGCATGTCGGCCGCGCCGAGGGCCTGGCCAACGTAGCCTTGGCCTTGGACTTCGCCCATGTTCAGGGCATGGTGGCGGATCCGGTAGGCGGCCCCTTCGACCCGTGCCAGGCGTTCTGCCTCGGCGTCGGAGGCGTTGCCTCGGGTGGTTATTTCCTGTGTTGAAACCACGATTCTTCCTTTCAGATATGACGTGGCGAGCTGCTGCGGGAGGCCTTCGACGGCTTCCGGGCGGTGCGTATCTACGCGCTCACGTGGGTGGGGGTGCTTTTGGTAGCCTGATCCGCGAAATCCCGTTCGCGCTTGCCCCAGGTTTCACGGGTGGCGACGGCGGCCCACAGGCCGATGGCGGCGTAGGTGCCGAAGAGCAGTGCCGGTCCCATCCAGCCGAAGCTGACGAAGAGCAATGTGGTGATGAACGGGGTGAACCCTGAGACCATGGCCGAGATCTGGTAGGCCAGCGAGGCGCCGGAGGCGCGGGTCTTGGCCTGGAACAGCTCCGGGAACCACGGGCCCTGGGCGCCGGCCAGGGAGTTCTGGCAGACGGCGTAGGAGATCACGAGGGTGGCGATGATGAAGATGAACAGTCCGGTGTTGACCAGCAGGAACATCGGCACCGCGAAGGCAACGGCGAAGGCGCAGGACCAGATATACAGCGGGCGCCGGCCGATCCTGTCCGTCAGCCGTGCCCAGGCCTGGGTGGCGAAGATGCCGATTGCGGAGGCGATGCACAAGGCCACGAGCGTCTGCGACTTGTCGGCCAGGTGCTGGCTGTTCAGGTAGGAAATCATGTAAGTGATGGACACGGCGTAGCCGGCGGTCTCGGCGATGCGCAGGCCGATGCCCTTGACGATGTTGCGCCAGTCGGTCTTCAGGACCTCCTTGATGGGCGACTTGACGATGTCGCCGCTGTCCTTGACCTCGTCGAAGACGGGGGATTCGGGGACCTTGGAGCGGATGATCAGTCCGACGACGACCAGCACGATGCTGGCCAGGAAGGGAATGCGCCAGGCGAGTTCGCCGCCGAGCTGGACGCTGAAGAGGAACACGAGGTTGGCCAGCAGCAGCCCGACCGGGAAGCCGGCCTGGACCATGCCTGTGTACTTTCCCTTCGATTTCCAGGGTGCGTGTTCGTAGCTCATGAGGATGGCGCCGCCCCACTCCGCGCCGAAGGCCAGGCCCTGGACGATGCGGACAAACACCAGCAGAGCCGGAGCCAGCAGACCCACCTGGGCGTAGGTGGGGAGCAGGCCTATGACGAAAGTGGCGATGCCCATGAGGATCAGGGAGGCCACCAGGACTGGCTTGCGGCCGACCTTGTCCCCAAGGTGCCCGCCGATGATGCCGCCGATCGGGCGCGCCGCGAATCCGACACCCAGGGTGGCGAAGGCAGCCAGGGTTCCGGTCACAGGATCGCCGGTGGGGAAGAAGGCCGTACCGAAGTACAGGGCAGCCGCTGTGCCGAAGCCGATGAAGTCATAGGTTTCGATGACGGCGCCGACGCTGGAGCCGATCGCGACCCGTTTCGCTTCCCTGGTGCCGTGCACCGGGCCCCGCATGGTGAGAGCTTCGTTGCTCATGTCAATCCCTTTCGAAGAGAGCTGCCGACGCTTCCGCACCGACACTGTCGACTGTTAACAGATGATACGCCAGTGTGACCCGCGCCATAAGGCAATGTCAACAGTCAACTTCAAAGGTTGACTGTTGACAGTCGAATTCTATAGTGTGGTCCATATCACCACCGCCTCCGGGCGCAACCAGAGGATTAACGACGATGTTCAATTCCCGACTCGGCTGCTCGTCCATCAGCTTCCGCCACCAGAGCCTGCCAGAGGCCCTGCGCACCCTCGAAGGCCTCGGCTTCGAGGAACTAGATCTCGGTGCGCTACCCGGAGTGTGCGACCACGTTCCCTACGACCTCGACGCCGATGCCGTCGCCGCCGTCACGGCCGAGGTGGTTGCCTCCGGGCTGCGGGTCCGGTCGGTCAACGGGGACATCGGGGACCTGAACGCCTTGCTCGACGCCGACGCACACGCAGCACGAAACCGGCACCTTGACGCGCTGCTCAGCTTGGCAGCCGGCACGGGCGCCAAGGCGCTGGTCCTGCCCTGCGGCGCCCTCGGCCGCGACCCGGTCCGCAGCCTCGACGAGGACCTGGACACCATTGCCGCGCAACTCACCGCCGCCAAGCGGCGGGCCGACGTGTTCGGCGTCGAGCTCTGGACCGAGTCCCTGCACTTCCTGCGGTTCTGCTGGAACCTCGAGCGCGCGGAATTGCTGGCCGGGCGGCTGGCCGGTTCCGGGGTCGGGATCGTCATGGACTTCAGCCATATCGTGGCCGCCGGCGAGGATCCGTTGGACTACCTCAGGCGCCATCAGGGCCGCATCGCCCATGTTCACTTGCGCGATGCCGTGCCGGGAAACATCAACCTCAGCATCGGCAACGGCCAGGCCGATTTCGCCGCCGGCCTGGAGGCCCTCGCGGCCGACGGCTACACCGGCCACTTCTCCCTGGAGCTGGAGACCCGGGACGTGACCCACGGGGAGCGCCCCGCGGCGGCCGCCAAGGCCGCGAGCTTCATCACAGACCTCATCTGAACCATCGATTGCTCCGCAACGGCCCTTTTGGACCGCCAAAACGGCGCTACTGGAGCAATCAATTCAATCAAAGACACAACACCAACCCAAGGAGCATCATGAGCACCATCCAGCGCACCGCCGTCCTCACCGGGGCAACCTCGGACCGGGGCATCGGCATCACCACCGCACGCCGCTACGCCAGCCAGGGTTGGGCCGTGGTGATCCTGGACCTCGATGGCGAGAAGTCCGCCAAGGTCGCAGCGGAGATCGGCAACGAGTTCACCGTTCCCGCCTTTGGCTACGAGGTCGACGTCGCCAGCGAGGACTCCGTGACAGCCGCGTACAACGCCGTGGCCGCCGAAGTCCGCTCCGGCAGCCTTCCCGCCGTCGGGGCCCTCGCCAACATCGCCGGCATCACCTCCCCGGTGCCGTTCCTCGAGACCACCCTGGAGCTCTGGAACAAGGTCATGGCCGTGAACGCGACGGGAACCTACCTTGTCACCCGCGCCTTCCTGCCGGACATGATCGCCAGCGGCTGGGGCCGGATCGTGAACATGTCCTCCGTCTCTGCCCAGCGCGGCGGCGGCGTCTTCGGCAAGGTGCCCTATTCCGCGGCCAAGGCGGCCATCCTGGGCTTCACCAAGGCCCTGGCCCGCGAAATCGGCAGCACCGGCGTGACCGTCAACGCCATCACCCCCGGCGCCGTGGACACGAATATCCGCGTGGGCAGCACCGAAGAGCAGGAAGCGGCCATCAACGCCGGAATTCCGCTGGGGCGCAACGCCAGCACCGAGGAAATCGCGGCCGTCATCACCTTCCTGTCCTCCGAGGAGTCCGCCTACCTCACCGGGACCACCATCGATATCAACGGCGGAAGCCACATCCACTAGCAGTCCCGCCGTTGAGAAGACCGCGAGCAGCTGAAAGAGCCCACGATGACCAGAATGTTTAACAACCCGTCCGATTTCGCCGAAGAAGCCCCCGCCGGCTTCTGCGACGTCCATGCGAACCTGGTGCGCCAGGTGCCCGGCGGCGCCGTCCGCCGGTACCGGCCCCGCCAACCGAAGGTGGCCGTGCTGGCCGGCGGCGGCTCGGGGCACTACCCGGCCTTCGCCGGGCTGATCGGCACCGGACTGGCCGACGGCGCCGCCGTCGGAGTCGGAAAAACGACGCGGCATTGCCGGTGATTTTACGGTCTTCGGCGACAAGACCATGGTGGACGCGCTGGTCCCGTTTGCCGGGACCTTCAGCCGGCTCACCAGCGCAGGGGCCGGGGCGGATGCCGGGTGGGCGGAAGCTGCGCGGGAGGCTGCCTCCGCGGCCCAGGCCACCGCGGCCCTGCGCCCGCTGAAGGGCCGGGCGCGGCCCCTGGCGGAAAAGAGCGTGGGCACACCCGACCCCGGAGCCACGTCCCTGGCGATGGTGTTCACTGTGTTCGGTCCGCACCTTGCCGGTGTGCGGCAGGCTGCAGGGGCACGCCCGTGAGCCCGGGAGCAGGGATCCGGCTCATTGTGGGTGCGGACGAAGCCGGAGTGGACTACAAGGACCAGATCCTGGCGGACCTCCGGACGGACCCGCGGGTGGCCGAGGTCATCGATATCGGCGTCAACCGCGGCGACGCCCCGGAGGAGTTCGCCAAGCCCTACCCGTACGTGGGCATCGCCGCGGGCGAATTGATCCGGGACGGGCAGGCGGACCGGGCCATCCTGTTCTGCGGCACGGGGATCGGTCGCCATTGCCGCCAACAAGGTGGACGGCATCCGGGCCGCGACCGCCCATGACTGCTTCAGCGTGGAGCGGTCCGTACTCTCCAACGACTGCCAGGTCCTCACGATGGGCCAGCGCGTGGTGGGACTGGAACTGGCACGGCGGCTCGCGCGGGAGTGGATCGGCTACACCTTCGATCCCTCGTCCGCCTCGGCGGACAAGGTCAAGGTGCTGACCGGCTACGAGGATGCTGAGGCCTGCCCCGGGCCGCCCGGCCAGGCACGGGCCCGGCGTCTTCCAAGAAATGGTATCTATCATGAGCCCGTGCCGCCCCTTGATGTAGTCCTCACCGCCTGGCAGATCGACTGGGCCGCCGCCGCCCTGATCGGCGGCTCGGCGTTGCTGTATGCGCTGGGCCTGAGGGCCGCGGCGGCGCGCGGGCACCGCCATCCCGTGTGGCGGACGCTGGCGTTCTATCTTCTGGGCCTTGGGTCCCTGACAGTGCTGACGTGCGGGTTCCCTGGCGTCTACAGCGCGCAGCTCCGGTGGGCCTTCACGCTCAAGATTTCCCTGCTGCTCTTCGTGGTGCCGCTGCTGATCGGCCTGGGAAAACCCATCTCCCTCGCCCGTACGGCCCTGCCGCCGCGCGGCGTCGGCCGGCTGAACAGGGCGCTCGCCCACGGTGCGGTGCGGTTGGCCGGCAACTCCATGGCCGCCCCGCTCCTGGGCCTTGCCCTCTTCTCCACCTTCCTGACTCCGGCGTTCTACACCCTCCGCACAGCCGCTTGGGCCGAGGCGCTCCTGACAGTCGGGGTCCCGCTGCTTGGCATGATGATGGCCCTGCCGATCATCGAGGACGCGGACTTCCGCCGCTCCAGCGCGTTCTTCATCATGGAGTTCGTGTTTGTTTTCATCGAGTTGCTGGTCGATGCCGTGCCCGGGATCCTGCTGCGCCTCAACGGCCAGGTGCTGGATCACGTCGCATCGACGCCGTCTGCGCTGGGCTGGTTCCCCAACGCCCTGCGTGACCAGCAGCTGGCGGGGGACGTCCTGTGGTTCATCTGCGAAATTGTCGACTTGCCCCTGATCATCCTGATGTTCATCCGCTTCTCCCGCAGCGACAAACGCGAGGCCCGCGGCTTTGACGAGCTCACGGATTCCCAGCTCGATGAACTGAATGCGGAGCACCTGCGGCGCGGCCGCTAACTCCCCGCGCCCCGGGTGGGGCGCTATGCCACGCTGACCTTGATCCGCTGCACCACGTTGTTGCCCATGCCCTGGTAGTTCCATTCCGGTTCCAGCGGCTGGACCGCGCCGCTGGCATCCGTGGCACGGCAGGAGAGCTCGTGTTCGCCCGGATCGGCCACCCACGGCATCGACCACGCACACCACGCGAACGGCGCTGCCGGGTGCTCCAGATGGGCCGCGGCCCACTTTCCGTCGATTCCGACGTCGACGCGCTGCACGGCGCCCTGCCCGGACCAGGCCCGGCCGGTGAGCATCACCGGTCCCGGGGGCAGGATCCGGCTCCGGGTGAAGAAATCCGGGACGCCCGGGGGCACCATGAGCGAGCGGACCTTGATCCAGGTGACCGGGGTTCCGGGATCCTCGGCATCATGCTGGTAGCGGTACGCCACCGCCTGCTGGAAACCGTCATAGGGCTTGGTCAGAACCTTGATCGAGGTCAGCCACTTCACGCTCGCCATGCCGTACCAGCCGGGCACCACAAGCCGGAGCGGATAGCCGTGCTGCGGCGGCAGGTCCGCGCCGTTCATCCGGTAGGCGAGCACGACGTCGGGACGCAGGGCCTCCTCGATCGGCAGGCTGCGCGCGTACTGCTGGGCGACGCCGCCCTGGCTGCCGGCGTCGGCCCCGGTGAAGACCACCTCCACGGCGTCGTCCTCCACTCCGGCCCGCGTCAGCAGGTAGGCGAGCGGGACACCGGTCCACACGGCGGTCCCGACTCCCTCGAGTACCCACGGCTGGCTCAGCGGGCGCGGCCGCAGGAGGGACCGGCCGTTGCCGGCGCACTCCAGGGTGACCGGGAGGGTGATGCTCGGTGCCCGGAGCAAGGCCCGCAGGCTCAGTTCGAAGGACCGCTGCACGGCGCCGCCGATCCACAGATGCCAGTGTTCGGCATCGATGAACGGGATGTCGAAGTGCGTGAGCACGTAGTGCAGTCCAGGCGGTGTGGTGTCGCTCCGCAGGGCCTCGAGCGGCATGGAATGGTTCCGCACGGCCAGCTGGAGTTCCTCCGCCGTCAGCGGGCCGTGGCTCGGTTCGCCGGGATGCGCCCGGGGTTGTCCGGCCTGCCGGCGCGGACTCTTCAGGACAGAAGAGTGTCTGGACATTTGCTTTGGCATGGCATGCCGCGATTCTTTCCGGACCAGCCCGGTCCCGGTCCTGTGAAGGACCCGCCGGTTTAGTAGGTATCACCTGGTCTCAGGTCTACGCCGCAGCCCGGAAACCGTCAACACCGGGACGTGCAGGTCCCGCCCCTTCCGGTCCAGGGGCTACAGCGTGTGCGCCTTGGCCAGGAACTGCGCCAGGCTCAGCGGTTCCCGGCCCGTCAGCTCATGCACCGCCGACGTCGGACCGGCGAGTTCGCCGGCGGCGATGGCCGTGTAGGTGCTTACCCAGGCGTCCACCTGCCATGGCGGGGCGCCGTAGGAGGCGCGGGACCCGTAGGCCTCCGCCAGGGTCTCGTTGTGGAAGGTAATGGCCCGGTCGGTTCCGGCGGTCAGGAGTTCGGCGGCGCGGGCCAGCGAGATGTCTTCCGGGCCGGTCAGGTCATAGGTCCGTCCCACATGCAGGGACGGGTCCCGCAGCACGGTGACGGCCGATCGGGCAATGTCTGACCGCGCCACGGCAGCCATGACGCCGTCTCCGGCGGGGCCGCGGATCACGCCGTCCTCGCCGGCCAGCAGCGGCAGGAAGTCCAGGTAGAAGTTGTCCCGCAGGAACGTGTAGTCCATGCCGGAGGCCTTGATGCGCTCCTCCGTCGCGAAGTGGTCCCGGCCCAGCGTGAACGTGGAGTCCGGCGCCGCGCCGAAGAACGAGGTGTACACGATGTGCTGGACGCCCGCTGCGGCCGCGGCATCGACGAAGGCATAGTGCTGCTGCAGCCGGTCCTCGGCCTCGGCTGCGGAGACCATGAACAACGTTTTCGCCCCGGAAAGCGCTGTCTTCGTCCGCTCCGGCTCGGCGTAGGTGGTGACGAAGGGGACGGCGCCTTCGAGCTCAGGTGCCCGGGCGGCGTCTCGCACCAGGAGCCGTTGCTGGCTGCCGGCCTGGGACAGCTGCCTGGCCACCAGGGCGCCCAGCTGGCCGGTGGACCCGGTGACGGCAAGCTCGGGAGCGTTGGTCATGGCCTAGGCCTCGCGGGAGGCGGGCGACTTGGTCTGCGCGGGGTCGCGTTCGGCCAGTGAGCCGATGACGGCGTCGATCTTGTCCATGATCACCGCGTCCAGCTTCACGCCGGCTGCCGCGACGTTCTTCTCGATCTGCTCCGGCCGGGACGCGCCCATGATCGCGGAGGCCACGTTCTTGTTCTGCAGCACCCAGGCGATGCTGAGCTGTGCCATGGTCAGCCCGGCCTCCTCCGCGATCGGCTTGAGCTGCTGGACGCCGGTGAGGACCTCGTCGGACATCCAGCGCTCGATCATCCGCGAGCCGCCCTTGGAGTCCGTGGCGCGGCTGCCCTCAGGGGCAGGCTTGCCGGGGTGGTACTTGCCGCTCAGCACGCCCTGGGCAATCGGGGACCAGACAATCTGGGACAGGCCCAGTTCTACCGACGCCGGAATCACCTCGGCCTCAATCACCCTCCACAGCATGGAGTACTGAGGCTGGTTGGAGATCAGTTGGAAGCCCAGTTCCTTGGCGAGGGCATGGCCGTCGCGGATCTGGTTGGCCGTCCACTCGCTGACCCCGATGTACAGGGCCTTGCCCTGCCGCACGATGTCCGCGAAGGCCTGCATGGTCTCTTCCAGCGGCGTCTCGTAGTCGTAGCGGTGTGCCTGGTAGAGGTCCACGTAGTCGGTCTGCAGCCGGGTGAGGGAGCCGTTGATGGATTCCATGATGTGCTTGCGGGACAGGCCAAGATCGTTGTGGCCCTTGGGCCCGGTGGGGCCGAAGACCTTCGTGAAGATTTCCAGCGATTCGCGGCGCTCGTCCTTCAAGGCTGCTCCGAGGACCGTCTCCGCCGCTGTGTTGGCGTACACGTCGGCCGTGTCGAAGGTGCTGATACCGGCGTCGAGCGCGGCCCGGACGCACTGGGTGGCGACGTCGTTCTCCACTTGGGAGCCATGGGTCAGCCAGTTGCCAAACGTGATTTCTGAAATCTTGAAGCCGCTGTTCCCGAGGTATCTGAATTCCATGGGTTCCAACGTAGCGGACTTGCCTGCCCGGGGTAAGGGCTCAGCCGGCCTTGCGTTCCTGGAGCGGCTGTTTGGCCTTCCCGGCCGGCGGAGTGCCACGCAGCGCCACGAGCGATCCGGTGTCCAGCAGGGACTTCGCTGCGGGCATGGGCGGCTTTTTGAACGCCCGCGGGACGGCGCCAAGTGTTCCATTGGTGTCTGTGGCCGACTGCACGAGGGCAGAGACTTCCGTGATGTCCTGTGCCGGTGCCAGGGGGTCGGGCAGGTCCCGGACGGTGACCCGGACGGCGGGTCCGGCCTCGGCCCTGGCCCTCGCGGCGGCGCGGGCATCTGCCCGGGCCACTGCGGCCGCCCACTCCGGGGACAGCGCGGGTTCCTTTTTGGCTGCATTCCGGGCGGGGCGTGCGGGCTTCACGGCCTTGGCCGTCCGGTGCGGCGCCGGCTGTTCCGCAGCCCCATTTTCCCGTGATACCGGGGTTCCGCGAACGAGCCCGGCGACGGCCAGGACAACGACTGCCGCCAGCCGGCCGATCCCTGCGAGCACGAGGGTGGCGGCGAAGACCAGGAAGAGGCCGAGGAACATGAAGAACGCCACGCCGAGGGTCCCGAAAAAAGTCAGGTTCAGCGCAATGGTCGTTGGATCTTCCATGTCACCTCTCCTTGCCGGCCTGCTTCAGCGTGGTCCCTGCCGCAAGCACGCAGCGGGCAGGAGCCCCCTTAACAATACGTACTTTTCGCTGGCCCCGTGCCGCCCGCGGCAGTCGTGGCGAATATGTGTCAAAGCCGTTATCCGTGGGGCGGGGCACGGGCCCCCCCCGGCCGGGCGTCTATAGTCGGAGACAGCCTCGCCGGCGTCGTCCGGCCCGCCGGAAGGACATCTTGTGACGCACGCCGCAGCAGCCGATTCCGAGCCCGCCGGAGCATCCGGCACGGACCGGTCCGTGAGTATTCCGGAAGCGGCATATTCCGCGTTGTATGAGGGGAACTGCCTGTGCCTGTCGGGCGAGGCGTATGTGCACTGCTGCGGCCGGTTCCATCGCGGGGACGCCGAGGCGCCTACGGCGGAGCAGCTCATGCGCTCCCGGTACAGCGCCTTCGTGGTCCGGGACGCGGGGTACCTGCTCCGGACCTGGCACCCGGACACTCGGCCCGCTGAGCTGGAGTTTGACTCCGGCATGCAGTGGCGACGACTGGACATACTCTCCACCAGCCGCGGCGGCCCGCTGGACAGCGAAGGCACTGTGGAATTCGTGGCACACTACCGGCACGAGGGCGAACGGGGCCTGCACCGCGAAAGCAGCCGCTTTGTGCGGGTGGACCGGCGCTGGTACTACGTAGATGGCGTCGTTGCCGGCTGAGGCTTCCGGGGCTGACGCCGTCGCGGCTAGGGGCGCCCGGCTGAGTTGTCCCGTGCTGAGTTCTCTCCGGCTGAGTTGTCCCTGACGGTCTGGTTCTCAACCGTTGCTGCCGGGCTGAAGCCGGCCCGGTCCACCCTGCGGTGGAAACGCATTCCCGCGAGGCCGCCCAGCACTGCGCCCACCAAAGCCACCGCGGCCACGACGATCGCCGCGATGATGCTCAGGGTGTTCAATTCGCCCTCGTTGATCGGGATCCGCGGGAAGCTGTTCAGGTTGGCCAGGATGTTGAAGCGCTGCCCGGCGACCAGGCCCAGCACGGCGACGACGATCGCGGCGATCAGGGCCCAGATCCAGACCATGAAGCCCTGCTTGGCGCCGTTGAAGCGGGCCATCCGCCCGGCGACGTATCCGCCGCAGTAGTAGGCGACCAGGAGGATCACGAGCAGCACGATGATGCCGGTCAGCCCGACCGTCTGGTTGCTGGAGGCCTGGTCGACGGCGTCGTTCACATCGGTGTTGGTGGCCAGTCCGACGGCGGTACCGCCGGCAGCGACCAGCGCGGTGAGCAGCACGGCCGTACCCGTGGCCGTCAGCCAGCCGAAGAATGCCGAGCCGACCTTGATGCCGCCGAACTGTTCCTTCTCGCGGGCCACTACCGTCTCGCGCGTGGGGATCTCTTCCACGACAGTGTCGTGGACAGTCTCGCGGACCGGTGCGTCGCGGACGGGGTCGTCGTGGCGGACTGCTGTCACCGGACGGGTTGTGGCGTCGTCCTGCGCGGCGTGGCGTGTTGTCTTGTCGTCGGGGCCTGCGGTGCTGCTCATGAGGGCTGCTCACTTTCGCTGAATGACCGGGCACCCTGGAGGTGCCGGTCTGGCGTCAACCTAACCACGGCGGAATCCGGTTAGCAAGGATGCTTACTATCCGTGGCGGCGGCCCGTCAGCGGTACTTGCGGTGCAGGTCCTCCCGGACGGAGGCACGCCGGCTGGCGTCCGCGATCCACGGACCGGTCCCTTCGGACTGGTCGAGGATCCCGGCCTCCAGCCAGGTGTAGTCCCCGGCCAGTGTCTTGCGGGCCAGGGCATGGTCGGCGTCATCGGTGTTCCGCCACAGCCGGTCGAAATATTCGTCAACGCGAACGCGGGCCTGTTCGCAGTACGCCTCGGCGAGTTCGTACGCGGAGGCGCCGCGTTCCGGCTGCGTCCGCAGCAGCATCTCGGCGCGCGAACAGCAGGCGGCCATGGCAAACAGCTCCGCACCGATGTCCACGATCCGGCCCAGGAACGCCTGCTTGTGCTCAAGTTTGGCCTGCCACCGGCCCATCCCGTAGAAGGTCTGCCGGGCCAGGCGCCGGGAGGAACGCTCCACGTAGCGCAGCTGTTTCGCGAGCCGGCCGAAGTCGCTGTAGGAGCGCGGGTCCATGCCGGCGCCGGCCACGAGTTTGGGCAGCCACTTCGCGTAGAAGCCGGAGGCTCCGACGGCGGCCTTCGCCTTGTCGGAGAGGCGGGCGTCCTCCGAGGCGAGGTCTCCCGCGGCCGCCAGGTGCGCGTCCACGGCTTCACGGGCGATCAGCAGCCTCATGATTTCTGAGGATCCCTCGAAGATCCGGTTGATTCTCATGTCGCGGAGCTGCTGTTCCGCGGCGACGGCGCGCTCGCCGCGGGCTTCGAGGGAGTCCGCCGTTTCAAAGCCCCGGCCGCCGCGGATCTGCACGAGCTCGTCCGCGATGAGGCAGCTGATCTCCGTGGACCACAGCTTGGCCAGGGCCGCCTCGATCCGGATGTCTTTCTGCCCGGCGTCGGCCATTTCCGCGGAGAGTTCAAACACGGCGTCCAGGGCGAAGGCGCTGGCGGCGATGAAGGCGATTTTCTTGCCCACTGCCTCATGCTGGCCGATCGGCCGGCCCCACTGGGTGCGGGCGTCGGACCATTCGCGGGCGATCTTCAGGCTCCACCGGCCGGTGGCGACGCACAGCGCGGGGATGGAGAGCCGGCCCGTGTTCAGCGTGGTGAGGGCGATCTTCAGGCCCTGGCCTTCCCGGCCCAGCCGGTTGGCGGCCGGGACCCTGACCTGGTGGAAGCGGGTGACGCCGTTTTCGATCCCGCGGAGCCCCATGAAGGTGTTGCGGTTTTCCACGGTAATGCCGGGGGTGTCCATTTCGACCACGAACGCGCTGATGCCGCCTTTATTGGCGGTCCCGTCCGCATCGGTGTGCGGCGGCACGAGGGCCATGACCACGACGAGCTCGGCGATAACACCGTTGGTGGTCCAGAGCTTGACGCCGTCCAGGAGGTACGAGTCGCCGTCGTCGGAGAGGACGGCCGTGCTGCCCATCCGGGCGGGGTCGCTGCCGACGTCGGGCTCGGTGAGCAGGAAAGCGGTGACGGCGCCGGCGGCGCAGCGGGGCAGGTATTCACGCTTCTGGGCCGGAGTGCCAAAGACCTTGACGGGCTCCGGGACGCCGATCGACTGGTGCGCGGAGAGCAGGGCGCCGAGGCTTGGGTGCACCGAGCCCAGCAGGGCCAGGGCGCGGCCGTAATACACGAGCGTGAGGCCCAGACCGCCGTATTCGCGGGGAATCTTCATTCCGAATACACCGAGCTCCGCGAGCCCCTTGAGATAGTCGTCCGGGATCCGGTCGTCGCGTTCGATGGTGCGCCCGGACATCGTGCGGCAGTAGGCGGCCAGCCGGGCCATGAACGCCTCGCCGCGTTCGACGTCGTCGGCGGGAGCCTCGGGCCACGGGTGAATCAGCGACAAATCGAAGCTGCCGAGGTAAAGGCCCTTCGCGAAGCTGGGCTGGGTCCAGCTGGTTTCGCGGGCGGCCTCGGCAATGGCGCGGGCGTCGGCGGCCGTCGCGTCGGGGCCGACGTGCTCAGGGGCCCCGGCGGCCGCCGGAATCGGAATGCCTGATGTTGGAGAATCTGACGCTGGAGTACCGGGTGTGGTGGCGGGGTCTTCGATGGCGGAGCTCACGGGGCATCTCCTCTAACCGGGTGACCGGCTTGAGCCCTGGATCCGCCGCGGGTGGAGGACCCTTCAGCTGTCCCGCAATACTACTCGCGGGTAAGTGCCTGTGCTAGGGGAGGCCTGGCCCGGAAAGTCGGACCGGAAGTCCGTGCCGAAGTCGACCTGGAAATCGGCGGGCATCTCCACCGTTGAGGCGTGGTGGACCAGCCGGTCCCAACTGTGGTTGATGCCCTGGACCAGGCCCACCAGCGCGCCGGCCACGAGGTACCAGGCGAGCCGGCCGACACCGACCAATACCATGGCCGCGAACGCGGACACCATCATGAAGGCGCCGATCATCACGGCAAACACGAGGGTTCCAATGACCACCATCGTGCCGGTTTCCACTGCGCTTAGGTCGAACTGCATTCTTCCCCCTGCACCATTGCTCCGGTTGAACCAGTAGCCCGAGCGTAGGGTGCTGTGGGCGTGCTGAACTAGGGTCCTTTGGACATTGGCGGCCTCTTGATACGGGATCGAAATGCTACCGGGGCGTAGGTCACGGCGGTGTTGCGGCACCCTCGCCGATCGCGGGGGTCGCACCGCTTGCCAGTGCCGGGAGGCTGCCCGGTGTCAGTCTTCATCGTGTTCAGGGGCGCTCTGGCTCATGACCTGGAAGTCCGCGCCGAGGGCGACTTCGACCTGGGACCCGTCGTTTAGGCGTACCTCGACCTCGTAGGCCGCGCCGGAGTCGTCATCCCGCTCCACTTCGGTGACGCTGCCCTGGCCCACCTTCGCCAACGCAGCCTGTGTTGCCATGGCACGGTCGGCGTCACTGAGCGCCGGTCCATCGGAATCGTCACCGATCTCAAAGTTCCCGATCCTGGCGGTGAGGGCGCCCGCACTTCCGGACCAGACATCCCTGGCCTGGGTGGCCCCGACCGCAATTGACGCTCCCCCCAGCACCACCGCTGCAGAGGCCGCCCCCGTGATCCAGATCGTTCTCTTGCGCATGACCGTCTCCCTTCGGCTGGTCATTCCAGTGTGCGCCGACATAGGGGAGCAGACAACGATAAATGCGGACGGGGCCCTGCGTTAACCTTGTAGCTGGCAGTTTTTCGAATCCGCTGCCCCGCAAAGCCACCCCAAACCATCCCCTGGCAGCCGAAGGAGAGCGCGTGTCCCGTTCCGCCGTGTCATCAGCCGACGCCATCAGCACCCGGCTCCGGGACCTTGAGCTCCTTACCAAGGGACCTGCCTGGGCGCTGACGCGTTCGGCGCCTTGGGTGATCGCCGTGCTCCAGGCCTCCTTCACCCGCACGCGCGCGCAGCTGCCGCTGGAACAGTTCCACGCCGACGTCGACGCCTTCCTCGAGCAGCTCCGCCGGCAGGCCCCCGGCACGGGAGAGCAGCACAGTGGCTCGGCCAACGGCACACTTTCCGGAAAGAAATACGCGGACGAATGGACCCGCAAGAACTTCCTGACCCGCCGGAACCAGTCGGGCCAGATCGTTTACGAAGTCACGGAGCCTGCTGCCCGCGTCCTGGCTTTCCTGGACAGCCTCTCCAGTGAGCGGTCCACGCTGAACGGCTCCCGGCTCGGCACACTGCTGGGCGACGTCGAGAAGCTCGCCAACGAGACCAACCCGGACCAGAGCGCTCGCATTGAATCCCTCGAGGAGGAGATCGACGAGCGCCGCCAGCTGATGGAAGACATCAGCTCCGGCGATTTCGACGGGCTGCTCGACGACGACGAGGCCGTGGAGGCGGCAGGCAACATCCTCGATCTCGCGGCCAGCCTGCCCGCGGACTACAAGAAGATGCGTGACCGGATCGAAGAGCTCGTGGGGGAGCTGCGCAACCAGATCATCGAGGAATCGCTCAGCAAGGGCGCCACCATGGCCCAGGTGCTCGAGGCCGACAAGCGGCTGCGGCAGAGCCCCGAAGGCCGGACGTTCCGCTCCTTCACCGCGTTCCTGGAGGACCCGCAACAGCAGCTGCGCTTCCGGTCGGCGATCGGCGAAGTCCTGAGCCGGCAGTTCGCGGACGAGCTCAGCCACGATGAACGCGAGACGCTTAAGAACCTTGTGGCCGAACTCCGCACCCAGCACAGCCAGATCCAGCGGATCTACGGCAAGCTCAGCGAGAGCCTCAACACCTACGTCCAAAGTGACGACTTCCGGCAGTCGGTCCGGCTCCGGAAGGTCCTGCGCGAGGCTGAGCAGGCGATCCGCACCCTGCCGTACGAGCGCGAACGGCCCGGCCTTGTCCGCGGCCCGGTGCTGTTCAGCGCCGGTTTCGAGTCCCTGGCCATGGTCAAGCTCTTCGACCCTGACGAATTCGCGGCTCCACCCAAGCTGGCCGACCCCATCGCGTTCTCCGACTCGGACCGGGCGCGCTCGCCCCGGACCGCCAAGGCCAAGCCGGAGGCCATCCGCGCCGCGCTCGCGGGGGCCTCAACCCTCACCGAGGCCTGGGCGCAGCTGCCGGCAGAGGAACGCCACATCAACTCCATCCGGGCCCTGTTGTCGCAGACCCTCCACGAAGGCGCCGGCTTCGACCGGGGGACCTGGGGACCAATCGAATTCGAACAAATCGACGGCACCACCCGCACCGCCTACCTGCCCGTCGTCACGCTCGCGAAGGATTGACCATGACTGAAGAGACTGTGACCGAGACCCTGACCGAGACCCTGACCGAGACCGCGGCGGCGGACCTGCTGTCCGCGTCCGAGTCTGCGCCCGCGGACAGCGATGGCGCCCACGTCCGGAGCGACCCCTTCACCGTCACCCCCCGGGACACCTTCGTCGACGGCGCCGCGCTCTTCCCGGGCGACACCGGCGTGCTGCCCATGAAGGTGCGGCAGGCGCTCGTGAAGCTGCTCAAAGGCCCCTACATCGACGGCGGCCGCGACGAAAAACTGTGGACCACGCTCCTGGACAACCAGCTGATCCTGCGCAGCCGCCTCTCCGAACTCTTCCTGACGCTGCAACTGGACCACGAGCGCAAGGTCGCCGTCCTGCGCCCGGTTGACCCCGAGGCGATCGGCGGCAGTACGCGGTCCAGTATCCTGCGCCAGCAGCGTGCCCTGAGCCGGGTCGAGACCATCGTCCTGCTCCGCCTGCGCCTGCTCCTGGACCGGCACGTCACCGCACAGACGGACCCGACGATCACGCGCGAGGAAATCGCCGAACTCGTCGCCCACTACCAGCCCACCGGCCAGCAGGACGCCCTGCGCGATGCCGACGTCGTCAATCGCGCTATCACCAAGCTCCTGGCCCGTCAGCTCCTGCTCGCCACGGGCCTGGACGAGGTCTACACCATCTCCAACGCCCTCCCGCTGGCCCTGCCGTTCGAAAACATCGGCGACATCCCGGCCCAAATCGAAGCCCTGGTGGCAGCCAGCACAGACCAGTCGGGAACGGAGCCGCTCCTGGAGCTCGACACAGACACCTCGGCAAACGCGGAGGAAGACCCGGACGACGACGCCGACGCCGCCACCGAAGGTGATGATGACACCGGCGCAGCAACCGCTACGGACGCCAAAGGTGACCTGAACAGCGACGACGACGGCGATGCCGCCCCGGGAGTGGCATCGCCGTCGTCGTCACCCAGCCACACTGAAGAAGCCGAGGAGACCAAGTGAGCATCGCAACCATGCTCCCGATGGGCGAGCTTACCAACCCCGGCCAGATGCGCCTGGCCCTGGTCCAGGTGGTCAACTGGGGCACATTCCATGGCGCCCACACGATGCACGTGGACCGCAACGGCACACTGCTGACCGGCAATTCGGGCGTCGGAAAGTCCACGCTGTTCGATGCCATGCTTCGGGTCTTCGACGCCCGTCCCCGCTCCAACGAAGCTGCGGCACAGCGGGCAGGCGGCGCCGTCGAGGACAAGCGCACCACGTTCACGTACATGCGCGGCAAGGTAGGCGACAAGGCCGTGGGGGAGGGCTCGGCGAGTGCGTTTCAGCGCCCCGGCGCGACCTGGTCCGCCGTCGCGCTGACGTTCGACAACGCCGCCGGCACGCGGGTGACGGTCTCGGCGCTTTTCGACCTGCCCAAGAACGGCACGGAATCCAGCGTCGGCCGGTACTACGTGATCGATAACAAGCCGCTGGACCTCGCGGCGATCGAGGGCATCGCGGAGAAGCGGTTCACCAAGTCGGCGCTGGACGCGATCTTCCAGGACGCCCAGATCTTCGACGTCCACAAGGCCTTCGCCGAACGATTCCGCCGCCTCCTCGGCATCAACTCGGATCAGGCCCTTCCGCTGCTGCGCGTCATCCAGGCCGGCAAGGGACTCGGCGGCAGCGTCAACACCTTCTTCCGCGACCAGGTCCTCGATGCCCCTGCCACGCTGGCCGCGGCGGATGACGTGGTCGAGGAATTCAGCAACCTCATGTCCATCCGGCAGCGTCTCGAGGACGTCCGGCAGCAGCGCGACCAGCTGGCTCCCGTCCCCGGGCTTAACAAGGAATACGCGCAGGCGCTGCTGGACGCGAACCGGCTGCGGGACCTAACAGGTGAGGAATTCGAGGCCTACAAGCAGCAGCTCGCGGTCACAGTGCACGAGAAGACCCTGGCGCGGCTGAAGGAGCTGGCCCAGGCGAAGGCCACGGACCTGGCCGCCGAACGCGCTGTCCGTGACGGCTTCGCCAAGGAACTGCGCCAGCTGGAGGGCGAGTACAACAACCAGGGCGGCAACGCGATTTCCGCGATCGAGCAGTCTCTGGAGAACGCCCGGGTGGGGCTCAAGCTCCGGCAGGAAGTCGAGGCATCGACCCGCAAGGCGCTGACCGACGCCGGGCTGGAACTGCAGTGGTCGGCCGCCGGCTGGGATCAGGCCCACGAGCACGCCGCGGCACGCTCGGCTGAGCTCCAGGACGATTCCGAAGCGCTCAAGGAACTGCGCTTCGAGGCCTTTGATGGCCACGCCACCCGGAAGCGCGAACTCGCCGCGGCCCAGCAGGAGCTCGTCTCGCTGAAGACGCGCAAATCGTTGCTGCCGCCGTCGAGCATTGAAAACCGGAGCGCCATTGCCGCTGCCACGGGCGTGCCCGAGGAGCAGATGCCCTTCGGCGGCGAGCTGATCGACCTTGCCGAGGGCCAGGAACAGTGGCGCCCGGCTGCCGAGCGCGCGCTGCGGAGCCTGGCCACCACGCTGCTGGTCCCGGGCGAGCACTTCGCGGCAGTCACCCGTTACCTCAACGACCATTCCGTGCGCGGGGCGCTGCGTGCCGTGGACGTCTCCCGGCCCCTGGCCGGCGGTGCGCTGGCCGTCGAGGACGTGGCCGATCGCGACCTCCTGACCAAGCTCAGTTTCCTCACCGATGCCGGGCTGCCCGCCGGGCCACACGCCCAGGCGCTTGCGCAGTCCAGCGCCTGGCTCCGCGAACGGATTGCGCTCGACTTCGCCTACCCGTGTGTGGAAAACCCGGACGAGCTCGCCGGCCTGGACAAGGGCCTGAGCCTGGGCGGTGTGGTCAAGCGCAACCGCCACACGGTGGAAAAGGATGACCGCTTCACGTCCCGCCAGGACTACGTCCTCGGGTTCGACAATGCCGCCAAGCTCGAACTCGTGGCGGCCCAGGTTGAGGACCTGCAGCAGGAGCTGGCCAAGGCCGCCGAGCTGGCGCAAAGCCGGGAAGAGTCGCACCAGGGCATGACCCGGCAGCTTGAAGCCTTGCGCCGGGTGGCCGAGGACCACCGGCCCTGGGAACAGGTCTCGGCCGCCGTGGCCGGCGAGGAGCTCGCCCGGATCGAGCAGCGCCTCAAGGACGCTCTCGCCGCACAGGCCGACCTCGAACCGCTCCGCACCAGCATCGAAGCCGCGCGGCACAAGCACCAGTCCAGCACCGAATCCGCGGCCGTGCTGCAAAGCGAGTACAAGGCCCTCGACGCGCGCATGACCGCCGCTGGTGCGCTGCTCGATGCCGCACGCACCCGGCTGGCGCAGGCACCGCCGTCGGACGCCGGCGTCGCCGCACTGGAACCGTACTTCACCGGCTTCGGTGACGTCCTGGAGATGCACGAACTCGACAACCTCGCCAACCAGGTCCGCACCAGGCTCCTGGCCGAACTGCACGTCGCCGAGTCCCGCGGGCAGGCCACCTCGGAGCGCCTCACCCGCATTTTCGAGGGCTTCGTCCGGGAGTGGGGCACGGCGATTTCCGCGGACCACGGCACCTCGATCGGCGCCGCGGGGGAGTTCGAATCCCGCTACCACGCGATTGTCAGCGACGGGCTGCCCGCCCAGGAGGCCGAGTTCCGGCAGTTCTTCAACCAGCGGACGCACGAATCCTTTTCCACCCTGCTGCACCTGCTCGACGAGGAGCGCCGTGCCATCACGAGCCGCATCCTGCCGCTGAACGGGATCCTGTCCGAGGTCAACTTCCACGAGGGCAGCTTCCTGGAACTCGACATCAAGCAGACGCTGCCGGCGACGGCGAAGCAGTTCAAGGACGCCATCCAGAACGCGCTCAAGGTCCGGCACACCCGGCCCGGCAAGGCGGTTACTGCAGCGTCCGCTGCTGCGTCCGCCGCTACGTCCGCCGCTGCGTCCAGGGCGGAGGGGGACGACGACGCCGAGCTCACCACCCGCTACAAGTCGCTCGAAACGCTCGTGAAGCGGCTCGGCTCGCAGACCCCAGAGGACCGCCGTTGGCGGGCCGAAGTGCTGGACGTCCGCGGCCACCTGTTCATCCAGTGCAAGGAACACCGCGAAGTCCAGGGTGCCGGTTCCAAGGGCGCCGGTGCCAAGGGGGCGGCGAAGGGCGCGAAGAAGACCGAGGTCTACATGCACGCGGACACCGGCTCCATGTCCGGTGGCGAGCGGCAGCGCTTCACCGCGTTCATCATGGCGGCGGCGCTGAGCTACCAGCTGGGCATCGCCGAGCAGGGCTTCACCACGTACGGCACTGTCATGATGGACGAGGCGTTCGTGCTCGCCTCGGAGGAATTCGCCGGCGCGGGCATCAAGGCGCTGCATGAGTTCGGCTTCCAGCTCCTGCTGGCCGCGCCGGAGAACGTCATCGACCTCTCCCGGCACCTCGGCTCGGTGACGGAGATCCTCCGGGACAAGCGCACCAACCGTTCCGGCGTCCTGACGGCTCCGGTGATTGCCGCACGTCCGGGCACGGAGGGCACTTGGCGCTCCGAGGCAAACCCCGTGGACATCGTCCTGCGCTGACCTCACCCCTCGTTGCTTGTGTCGGGGCTAGTTGCCTTGGACGCGCTCCACGAACTGGGCTGTGCGGGCCACCAGCCCTTCGATCTGCCGCAGCACGACCGCGGCCGGGTCCGGGTTGATCTCGTTGGCCGCAGGCTCCACCCTGACATTGCGGCAGCACAGGAAATCGGCGCAGATCAGGGTGCCCAGCGTGTTGCCGTTGCGGCCGGACTGCCCGGCGCGCTTGGCCACCCACAGCAGGACGTCGTCCTTGGAGAACACGTCCCGGCACAGCTCGCAGAGCACGGAACGGTTCTTCTTGGCCCCGCCTTCAGGGGCCCGGAGCATGATGCCAGTGGGACCCTTCGGCCCCTGCACCACGAGATAGCCGCGGAGTGGCATCTTCGCGTCCCGCCAGGCCAGGAAGTCCAATGCTTCCCAATCCAGGGTGTCGAAGCTCTTGGGCAGATTGAGTTTGGCGGCTTCTGAGCGGCTCGCGTTGATGAAGGACGAGCGGATCTGCTGCGCCGTGATTTTTTGCATGACGGACACTTTCGAAAATCGGATGGCTCCGGCCAGACGGGCGCGCGGCCCGCCAGGCGGATTGTGGGCAGAAGACTGCCAGCCCGCGACTCCGGTGTGGGGCAAGGCGTCTCGCGGGACTAGTCCGTGCTGGTTCGGGACTCCGCGGGAAGGGCCTGCGCGGGCGGGGCTGGCAGGAGCGCGGGCGCGGAGCAGGCCACAGCGGCCACCCCGCTAACCGTGGCAACAGTCATCGTCGCGATGTCCATGCTCACTTCCCCCGTCCCAACTCATCACCGGTTCCGATTGTCCGGCGAGCCCATCCTTGCAAAGCCCGGGATTCGTGTCCAGTTCGCATTCCGCACCCGGCGGCTGAGCATTGAGTGGTGCAACGCCTTGAGTGGTGCAACGTCTTTAAAGGTGCAACGCGGGGCGCATCGATGCTCCGGTGCACTTCAAAGGGCAATTGAGACAATTACGTTACTCAAACCTTTCTTAATTACACAAAGGATAGGCTAGCCTTACTTAGGTTTGCATCACTTACCTAAGGAGTTCCGTGGCTTCCGCCCTTTTCACCCGTTCAGGCGGCCGCCCCGCCGGCCGCTGTCTCCGCAAGAGCGCAGGGCGGGCCGCAGCCCTTCTGGCCGCCGTCGCGCTGACCCTGACTGCCTGCTCTACCGGACCTGCCGGCTCGACGGCGGCGGACGCTCCCTCCCAGCCGGTCAGCACAGCCTTCCCGGTGACCATCAAGCACGTCTTCGGCGAGACCACCATCAAGGAACAGCCCAAGCGCGTGGTCACCGTTTCCTGGGTCAACGACGACGTCGCGATCGCCCTCGGCGTGGTTCCCGTGGGCGTGCCCAAGAACGAATGGGGCGGTAATGACAAGGGCTCCACGCCGTGGAAGGACGCCGCACTGGAAGAGCTCGGCGCCGGTTTCGGTTCCGCGAAGGCCCCCGTCCAGTTCTCCGAGGCTGACGGCATCAACTTCACCGAGATCGCCAAGCTGAACCCGGACGTCATCCTCGGCGCCTACTCCGGCCTGACGGAGGAGGACTACAAGAAGCTCAGCGAAATCGCCCCCGTCGTGGCGCACCCGGAGCTGGCCTACGGCACGCCGTGGCAGGACTCCACCACCATCATCGGCAAGGCCCTTGGCAAGGAAGCCGAAGCGTCCAAGCTGGTCTCCGACACCGAGGCCACGATCAAGGACAAGGTCTCCAAGTACCCCCAGATCGCCGGAAAGACCTTCATCTACGGCAACCTGGAACCGGACAAGAGCGACGGCGTCAACGTCTACACCGCCAACGACAACCGTCCCCGCTTCCTCAACGAAATCGGCATGAAGCTCGCATCCGTTGTTGAGGACAACTCCAAGGGCTCCAAGGAATTCTTCATCCCGTGGTCCGCCGAAAAAGCCAACGAACTCACTTCGGACATCTTCGTGACCTGGGTGCCGGATGCCGCCACCACCGACTCCATCACGGCTGACCCGCTGCTGGGCCAGATCCCGGCCATCAAGACCGGCGCGCTGGTTGCGGACTCGAACAACACGCTGACCCTGTCCATCTCCGCTTCGTCGCCGCTGAGCCTGCCGTGGTCCCTGGACACGTTCCTCCCGCAGCTGGCCGGCGCCGCGGACAAAGTCGCCACTGCAGCGAAATAGCACGCATCCATGACAATCAGGACGGCGACGGCGCCCGCCGGCAGTGTGCCCGGCGCACCTGTCGCCCCCGGGAAGAAAGCCCCCGCCAAACAGGCGGCCTGGCTGCTGGCCGCCGTCGTCGTACTTGTCCTGGTCTGCGCGGCGTCCCTGGCTGTCGGTGCCCGCGGAATCCCGCTCGGCACCGTCTGGCAGGCCCTGACGCAGTTCGACCCCGCTGACGGCGACCACGCCGTCATCCACGCCCGCATCCCCCGCACCGTGCTGGGCCTGCTCGCCGGCGGCGCCCTCGGACTGGCCGGCGCGGCCATGCAGGGGGTGGCCCGAAACCCGCTCGCCGACCCGGGCATCATCGGTGTCAACGCCGGCGCGGCCCTCGCCGTCGTCACCGGGATCTACGTCTTCGGCGTCTCGTCCCTGACCGGCTACATCTGGTTCGCGTTCATCGGCTCCGCGGCAGCCGCCGTCGTCGTCTACCTGATCGCGTCACTTGGCAGGGAAGGCGCGACGCCGGTCAAACTGGCACTGGCAGGCGCGGCCCTGAGCGCGGGGCTGTATTCGCTGATGAACGTCGTCCTGGTCTCCAGCCAGGACACCCTGGACCGGTTCCGTTTCTGGCAGGTCGGCGGGATCGCCGGCCGGGACTGGTCGGTCGTGCTGCCCGGGCTGCCGTTCCTGGCCGCCGGGGCGCTGATTGTCCTGTTCACCGGACGGATCCTTAACAGCCTGGCCCTCGGGGATGACATCGCCCGCGGCCTGGGCCAGCGCGTCGGACTGGTCCGCGCCATCACCGCGCTGGGCATTGTGCTGCTCTGCGGCTCGGCCACGGCGCTGGCCGGCCCGATCGGATTCGTCGGCCTGGTGGTTCCGCACGCCGTCCGCTTCCTGACCGGCCCGGACTACCGCTGGATCCTGCCGTTCTCGCTGGTCCTGGCACCGGTGCTGCTCCTGCTGTCGGACGTGGTGGGCCGTGTCATCCTGCTGCCCGGCGAAGTCCCGGCGGGCATCATGACGGCGCTGGTGGGTGCGCCTGTCTTTGTGTGGCTGGTCCGCCGCGGGAAGGGGGCAGGGCTGTGAGCAAGGCAGACCTCGCCAACGTCAGGCGCGAGCTGGGGGAGAACGCCCCCGCGGAGTGCGAACTGGCCGATCCCGCCGGCCCGGTCCGCGCCAATGTGGGGCCGCCGCGCAGTGTGTTAATAGGCAGTGCGTTGATGGGCCGGACGGCTCTGCTGGCCTTCGCCGTCATTGTGCTCTTCGCCGTCAGCATCCTGCTGGGCAGCTACCCCGTCACCGTCCCGGACTTCGTCAGGATCCTCACGGCCCGCCTCACCGGTGGCGAGCGGATCCCCGGCGCCAGCTTCATCGTGATGGAAACCAAGCTGCCGCGGGCAGTCATCGGCACCATGATCGGCATTGCCTTCGGGCTCTCGGGCACCCTGTTCCAGACGATGCTGCGCAATCCACTGGCCAGTCCCGACGTGATCGGTATCAGTTACGGGGCCAGCGCGGCCGCCGTCACCGCCATCGTCGTTTTCGGCGCCTCCGGAGCGGCGGTGTCCGGCGCGGCACTGTGCGGGGCCATGGCGGTAGCCGTCCTGATTTACACAATCTCGCGGAACGGTTCCCCCGGATCAGGTGGCGGCAATCACGCCAACGCAGCCGGAAGCCGGCTCATCCTGGCCGGCATCGGCATTGCCGCGGCACTTAACGCCGTGGTCAACTTCCTCATGACGCGGGCCGATATCCGCACCGCGGCCGAGGCCCTGATCTGGCTGAACGGATCCCTGAATTCCGCCAGCTGGGACCGTGCCGGAGTGCTGGCCCTGGCGCTGCTGGTCCTGGTGCCCGCCGCCGCCGTCCTCGCCGGCCCGCTGCGCATCCTGGAACTCGGAGACGACGCCGCCGCCGGGCTCGGCATCCGGGTGAGCATCACCCGGCTGGGCGTGGTGGCCGTTGCCGTCGCCCTCGCCGCCGTCGCCACTGCAGCTGCCGGGCCCGTGGCCTTCGTCGCCTTCCTGGCCGGCCCCATCGCGCGCCGCTTCACGGGCAAGGCCAGTCTTCCGGCCGGCGCGTTCGTCGGCGCCCTGATTGTCCTGGCCGCCGACTACTTCGCCGCCAACATCGCCCCCCTGCTGCTGGACGGCACCGTCCTTCCCGTCGGTGTGGTCACCGGCGCGCTGGGAGCACCGTTCCTGCTGTGGCTCCTGGTCACGGCCAACCGAAAGGACGCCTGACATGGCAGTTCTCAACGCCAAGGACCTGACGCTGCAGTACGACCAGCGCCGGGTGGTGGAAGGCCTCACGGCGGAGATTCCCGAGGGGAAGGTGACAATGATCGTGGGCGCCAACGCCTGCGGCAAATCCACGCTCCTCCGCGGCCTGTCCAGGCTGCTGAAGCCGGCCGGCGGCACCGTGACCCTCGACGGCAAGGACATCCATTCCCGCCCGGCCAAGGAACTCGCCCGCATCCTCGGCCTGCTCCCGCAGCACCCCACCGCCCCCGACGGCATTCTGGTCCGGGATCTCGTGGGCCGCGGACGCTACCCGCACCAGGGGTTCTTCCGCAGCTGGAGCACGGGTGACGATCTCGCTGTGCAGAGTGCGCTGGAAGCCACCGAAACCCTGGAGCTCGCCGAACGCAATGTCGACGAACTCTCGGGCGGGCAGCGTCAGCGCGTCTGGATCGCGATGGCGCTTGCCCAGGAGACCGACATTCTGCTGCTCGACGAGCCAACCACCTACCTGGACCTGGCCCACCAGGTAGAGGTCCTGGACCTGATCACGGACCTGAACCGGCGCCGCGGCACCACCGTGGCAATCGTCCTGCACGACCTGAACCTGGCGGCCCGGTATGCGGACCACATCATCGCCATGAAAGGCGGACGGATCGTGGCCGAGGGCACCTCCGCCGACGTCGTCACCGAGGACCTGGTCCGAGACGTCTTCGGCCTGGACTCGCGGGTGCTGCCCGACCCCATTTCCGGCACGCCGTTGATCATCCCGCTCGGCCGGCACCACGCCGAGTTCCCAAAATCAGAAACAGCAACCCTGGAGTTGGTCCCATGAGGGCAGTTAACAGCAGTGCAACAGCCAGCAGTGCAACGGGCGGCACGGCAGCAGACATCAGCCAGTCGCGGGTACGCCATACGCCCTCTGGCGAAAGCAACCAGCCGCCCACCCAACCAATGACCCTGGCGTTCGACGTGACGGTCGCCGCGGTGCAGGAGCTCAGCCCCAACTTCCGCCGGGTCACCTTCGGCGGGTACTCCCTGCGTGGCTTCGGCGTCCACGGCGAAACCCTGGACCTGCGCGTGAAGCTGATGATCCCGTCCCTTGCCGGGGACGGCACCCAGCTGCCACTGCCGGTGTTCCACACGGAGCAGTCCGGCTGGTACCAGGAATGGCTGGCCATGGATCCCGCGATCCGTGGCTCCATGCGCACCTACACCGTGCGGCAGGAACGCCTCGACTCCGTGTATCCGGAGATCGACGTCGACTTTGTCATGCACTTCGACGCCGCCGGAAACGGCGGACCCGCCGCGAACTGGGCCCTGAACGCCAGGCCCGGCGACGCCCTCACCCTCATTGGACCCAACAACCGGGCCGCGCACTGTGTCACGGCGGAGACCTACTCCGGCATCGAATGGCGGCCGGGCCTGGCCCAGCGCGTACTGCTTGCCGGCGACGAGACCGCTGTCCCGGCCATCAGCGCCATCCTGGAAAGCCTCCCGTCGTACATCAGCGGACATGCGTTCCTGGAGGTCCCCGAGCCCGGCGACTTCCTGGACCTGAGGTCCGACGCCGACGTCGAAATCACCTGGCTGGCACGCGGCTCCTTGATCGGCCGCTCACGTCCGCACGGCGAACTCCTGCAGGAAGCCGTCCGCACCGCCGTTCCCGAACCCGGCTGGGTGGGCATCAAGGCCGCCGCCGGCGGGGCAGGGCCCGAACCCGATGACGTGAACGTGGACCAGGACATCCTCTGGGAGACCCCCGCCCGGATGGACGCCGCGACGATCGGAGCCGGCAAGAACCCTGACAAGCCCGCCGGGGCACTGCCGTTCTACGCCTGGATCGCCGGCGAAGCGGGCACCGTCAAGGAGTTGCGGCGGTACTTGGTGCGGGACGTGGGGATTGACCGGAAACAGGTCGCGTTCATGGGGTACTGGCGGCAGGGGAAAGCCGAGCTCTAACCGACGCTCCCTCAGGTCCTGCGGTTCTCACCCCGACGCTCCTGCAGGTCCTGCGGTTCCTGCTGCGACGCTTCCGCAAGTTCTTCCGGGCTTCACCCGCCACCGCTGCTTTGCCGTCGCTTAGCGGTTGGACCCTTCCCAAACTTCGCAAGCTCAGTTCGGGGCCCTCGGGTCCGCCCTTCCTCCCGCCGCCGCGGGCGGCCTCTCTCGGCTCTGGTCGGCGATGCGCTCCTTCGCAAAGCACCGGCGTCGGCCTGGCGGTCTTGGGGGTGGCTCACGTTCGGTGCGTTCCCTGCAAAGAGGCGGCAGGGCCTTGCGCTCGGCTCACGTTCGGTGCGCTCCTACGCAAGCCGGCCGCTGCTGCACGCGGTGCCGTTCTCACCTTGGGTTAACTCTCCCTTTCCCTGGCCGCTTTTTGCGGGGGTTAGTTTGGACGGGTGGATTCAATTCCTTTGCTTCCGGATCGTGGCGGGCGGCGGGTCTTTGTTGCCTTGGGGGATTCCTTCACCGAGGGTGTGGGGGACTACGATTCCCGCTTCCCCAATGGCGTGCGGGGCTGGGCGGACCGGGTTGCGGAGAAGCTGGCCAAGGCGCAGCCGGGGTGGGAGTACGCCAATTTGGCCATCCGCAGCAAACGGCTGCGCCACATCGCCGGCGAACAGCTCGGTCCCGCCGTGGCCATGGAGCCGACCCTCGTCACGCTCTACGCGGGCGGCAACGACATCCTGGATTTCGGCACGGACATCGGGGCCCTCATGCGGGACTACGAGTCCCTGGTGGCTGCGCTCGCCGGCACGGGGGCAACCCTGGTGCTCTTCACCGGCTTCGACGTCAAGGTCTCCGCGCTGCTGGAGCCGCTGAAGAAACGCAACGCCGTCTATAACCGGCGCGTCCGCGAGATCGCCGGCCGCTACGGCGCGGTGCTGGTGGACTACTGGTGCTTCGACGCCTTCCATGACCCGCGGATGTGGGATTCGGACCGGCTGCATATGTCCAAGGCAGGCCACAAATACCTCGCCTCACAGGTTCTGGACCACCTCGGCGTGCCGCACAAGATCAAACCCAGGGATTGGGAACCGCCCGTGAAACCGGGCCTGCGGGAGTGGGAACGCCGGCAGCGCCGCTGGGTCCGCGACTGGGTATTGCCGTTGTTCGGGCGGAAGCTCCGCGGCGTAACCCTCGGCGATCAGCTCCGGCCGCGCTGGCCCGAACCCGTGCGGGTCCCGCGCAAGGGCGGCTTGAAGAAACTGCTGCACGACCAGCGTGCCATCGGCCAGCCCGGCGCCAGGTAGCCGCCGGGACTCAGCTGTCCAGCAGGTTTTCGTAGCCCGGAGCCACCCGGTTGGCGTGGAATTCCATGACCTCGAATTCAGCCACACCGTTGACGTAGAAGGGGTCCTTGGCCAGTGCGGCGTCAAGGCTGGCCCGGTCCGCGTTCGAGAGCAACAGACCGCCGGTGCGGGGGATTTTGCGCCCCGCGACCATGAAGACGCCGTCGTCGAAGGCTGCCTGCAGCCACGTAACGTGCGCCGGAAGATGGAACTCCACAATGTCCTCGGGGACTTTGTATGTCAGGGAGACTACGTACATGCGGCCAGCCTACCGGTAGCTGGCCACGGACAGGCGGGAAGTTTTCCGGAAATGCCCGGCTGAAGTTGAATCGTCAAGCTTCTAGTCTCCTAGAATGTAGCCATGACCGAACCCCGCTGGCTCAACGCAGACGAACGCCGGGCCTGGCTGGCCCAGCTCAGCATCAACACCATGCTGCCGGCCGCCCTGGACACCCAGCTCCACGCCGCGGGCAAGCTTTCCCTGTTCGACTACAACGTGCTGGCGATGCTTTCCGAGGCCGAAGGGCGCTTCCTGCCCATGAGTGAGCTCGCCGCGCGCACCAGCGCCTCCCTGTCCCGGCTCTCGCATGTGGTCACCAAGCTGCAGAACCGCGGCTGGCTGGAGCGCAGGCCGCACCCCGGCGACGCCCGCGTGACCACGGCCCACCTGACCGATGCCGGGATGCAGACGATTGTGAAACTCGCCCCGGGCCATGTCGAGGCGGTCCGCTCACTGTTCCTCGACGCCCTGAGCCCCGAGGACGTCGCGGACCTGGCCCGGATCGGCGAAAAGATCGTGGCCCGACTCGACGACGACCACTGGATCCTGCGCGGCATCTAAGCGCGACAGCCGAAGGCGCCGCAGTCCGACGTCGGGCATCCCCGTCTTTGTTGCTCACGGCAACTGCTGGCAGACTGGATCCATGGATTTCACGTCCCGCTACGTAGCTCTTGGAGACTCCTTTACGGAAGGCGTCGGCGACGACGACCCTACCCGGCCCAACGGCGTCCGGGGCTGGGCGGACCGGGTGGCAGAGGGGCTTGGCGCCGCCGATCCCGGCTTCGGGTACGCGAATCTTGCCATCCGCGGCCGGAAACTCCGCCAGATCCTGGCCGAACAGGTCGATGCCGCCGTCGCCCTCCATCCCACCCTGGTCAGCATCTACGCTGGCGCCAACGACATCCTCCGGCCCAAGGTCGACATCGATGACCTGCTGGCCGAATACGATGCCGGGATCCGCAAGCTCACGGCCACCGGCGCCACCGTGGTGATGTTCACCGGCTTCGACGCGCGGGGCTCCAAGATTTTCGGCACCATGCGCGGCCGTACGGCCATCTACAACGAACTGGTTCGCGGCATCGCCGGGGACCACGGGGCCCTGCTGGTCGACTACTGGCGTTTCAGCGAGTACTACGACTGGGGCATGTGGGCCACGGACCGGATGCACATGTCTGCCGCCGGCCACGCGAACATGGCCAAGCGCGTCCTCACGGTGCTGGCACACGAGCACTCGATTGACGTCCCGCCCATGACGCCGGTTCCTGAGCTGAGCCGGGTGGACGCCCTCCGCGCGAATGCCCGGTGGGTCCGCGAATTCGCTGGCCCGTGGGTTGTCCGGCGCGTCACCGGCAAGTCGTCCGGCGACGGCCTGGAGCCGAAGTACGGCCAGCTGACCCACCTCTAGAACGGCACCCTAGGCGCGGAACCCCGGCGTCGCGAGCAGTTCCCCGTTGCGGCGGACGGCGAGGACATCGATCTCCCAACCGTCCGTGGCCCGGTGCAGCATCGCGGTCCCGCCGGCCACGATGGCCGTCGCGAGCACATCGGCGGTGACAATGTCTGCCGCGGCCACGGAGACCTGGGCGAACCCGGCGCCGGAGAAGCCCGCGGTCCGGCTTCCGGCTCCCGCTGCCCAGATATGGTCACCCCGCTCCGCTGAGCCCGACGTCGCAAGGGCGCACCGGGTGCCAGGTCCGCCCAGCTCGTAGGCGGCAAGCAACGCCGAGCGGTCCATCGGGTCAACGACGCCGGCCGCCCACGCGGTTCCGCTGCCCGGCACGGGCGAGCCCATCACCAGTATGTCGCCGCCGGCATTCAGGCACCAGTCGGTGATCCCGCGGCTCCGCAATGCCTCACCGGCCTGTCCGATGGCGTAGCCCTTGATAAGCCCCGAAAGGTCCAGCACGCCGTCGGGCCGTTCCGGGGAGAACGCGCCCTCCGTCCTGAGCCGCCAGCTGAGCGCCTCCGCGTAGCGGTCCCGCATCGCGGCGGATGAGTCCCGCAGGGAAAGCTCCCCGCGCGCCAGCCGGCTCGCCTCGGAGTCGGGACGGTACAGGCTGAACGTTTCGTCCAACCCGTCAAAGACGCGCTCGACGGCGGCGCTTGCGGCGTCGAGCCCGCCCTCCCCGCCCGCAGTTCCCGGGACGGCCCCCGCTGGAACGGTCAGGCTGATGACGGTGCCCATAGAGCCAAACGTCCTGGCCAGCAGGGCAGAGCCGCCCAGCTCAGAGGTTGGCTGCATCGAGGGCCGCTTGCAGGGAGTTCAAGTACGCATCGGAGGTCACCGTGGCACCACTGATGGTCTGCACGTCCGCGGACTGGGCCTGGAGCACCTCGTCGCGCAGGATCGGGGCCGCCCGGTTGCTGATCTGCACGGACTTGCGTTCAGCATCGGTCAGCTGGAGCGCCGTGACGTCGGTGATCTTCCCGGCCTGCACGGTGATCTGCACCTGGACGGAGCCGAAGCGGGTCTGGACGACCGAGCCAGGGTACGTCCCTACGGCCTTGGCCGAGGCCCCTGTGGTGCCCGCCCCCGACGCGCCGGACGAAGCTGTTGAGTCGGACGTCCCGCTGGAGCTGGACGTTCCGCTTGAGCCGGACGAACCCGTGGCCCCGGTGGTCCCGGCCGCCGCGCTTGCGACGGAGCTGCCGGTATCGGCTACATGGACGCCGGACTGCCAGCCGGCGATGAGGATGCCGGCGGAGGCCAGAGCGGCTGAAACTGCTGCGCGGGTTCTCACCAGTCGAACCTTTCGTAGTGGATTTGGTCTTCTCTGACGCCGGCTGCGCGGGCGTCTTCAAGCACGTTGTGTGCCCAGACGGAGGGGCCGCAGACGTACACGTCGGCGTCGGCGATCTTCGGGTCATAACTGGCAAGCCGGTGGCCGGCACGGGCGGCGTGCTCCGGAAGCCAGGTCTGGACGCCGGCCGGGCGGGAGCCGGTCAAGTGGAAGAGCGTGGCGCCGCGGCGCCGGCAGAGATCGAGGATCTCCTCGCCAAGGTAGAGCTCGGATTCGCTGTGGCCGCGGAGGATGACAGTGGCGTTGCCGGGCTGGAACGGCGTGCTCTCCAGCAGGGCACGAACCGGCGTGATGCCAATTCCGGCTCCCACCATGACCACATGGTTGCGGCTCCGCGCGGACGTGCTGAACAGCCCGTACGGTCCCTCCACTGCCACTTTGGTGCCGGGCTTCAGCGACGCCAGCTGGGATGACCCCTTGCCCAGGTTGCGGACAGTGATCCTCAGCGTGCCCTGGCCGGCGGCATCGAAATGGACGGGTTCGGCGGACAGGCTGAACGGATGCGGATGCCACCACAGGCCGGGAGCCAGGAACCGCCAGATAAAGAACCGGCCGCCACTGCCCGCCAGCTCGTCCAGTCGAAGGCCGGACATTTCAATGCTGACCACTCCGGGGGCCACCCGCACCACACGCTTGACGGTCAACTGGTGCCTGAATGTTGCCACCACAGGCTGGACCACCCGGTAGTAGAGAAGTGCGGCGCCGGTCGCGATGCAGAGGGCCAGCCAGTACCAGCGCTGCCAGGTTCCCTCGGCAAAGAGAGCGCCCACACTGAACTGGTGGGGGAGCGAGGTCAGGACGGCCGCGTACGTCAGGAGGTGGACGGCGTACCAGAATTCGTAAGGGAACCGACGTCGGACGGCTACCAGGGAGGTGACGACGACGGCGATGAACAAGAGCATGGAAATGTAGGCCAGCCACATGTCAGGCACAAGGACCCAGAGGGCAACCGACTCGCTGACGGGGTCCAGTCCTTCCGCCATGCCGTAGCCGATAGCAATGAGGACTCCGTGCGCCAGCAGCAGGTACAGGGCCGGTTTGCCCAGCTTGCGGTGAAACTCAAGGGCGCGGTCGTGGCCGACTGTCTGGTCGATGAGTGGGATTCGGGCCGCCAGCAGCAGCATGAGAAGCACCAGGTCCATGCCGGCGAGGCCGGCCACAATCCCCAGCGCGGTGAAGGAACCGGCTGGAGTCGCGAAGCCGGCCATTCCGCCGTCGGCCAGCCACAAGGCGACCGCGCCGGCCAGCGACGCCCAGAAAAGGACCGTCAGCAGATCCGCTCTTAGCAACCGCCGGCGGTACTGCGCCCTGAAGGGGTTCACAGCGCCGCCGGAGCTGCGGCGAATCCCGGGACGGTTCGTCAGAAGTTGTGTGTTCATGGATCCAGAATTGCCCCGCTGCCTATCATTTCGCTGTGAAAAGCCTTCGTCGGGCATATGACCTGGGACGGCACCGCCCCCACGCCTGCACTGGCTGGGGGCCACCGCCCTATACACCATTCAGCGACGGATTGGTCTTTAAATCGCCGAACTCGTAGACTTGGTAGGCGCTAGGTGGCGCGGAGCGTGCGCAATTGCTCCGGTTGGCAGGACCCGTCTGAAAAATCGACGGCCTGGAGGCCGGTAGTTAGGGGCTCAAGTTGCGCGCATTCCTGTATTCGCCCAGCATCCCGGCACTTCGCAATGACGGTCCAACAGACCGCTGGCGCCAGGTGCCCGTGGCCCACAATCTTCGCCGCAGTGAGGAACCAGACGGTTTGTGCCGTCTGCCTGAATCCCGCGGACAACGACGGTTGGGGGAGGGAGCCGGATGCGGACGCCGCCCAACGCACGGTCAACGGGAACTCCGTTAGCCGTTTCATTTATTTTTTGAGGAGAGTCGTCATGGCAGCACACTGCCAGGTGACCGGAGCCGAGCCGGGCTTTGGACACAGCATTTCGCACTCGCACCGTCGCAACAAGCGCCGGTTCGACCCGAACATCCAGAAGAAGCGCTACTGGGTTCCGTCCCTGCGCCGCAATGTCACCCTGCAGGTCTCTGCACGTGGCATCAAGACCATCGACGTACGCGGCATTGACGTAGTCGTCGCCGCCATCCTGGCACGAGGAGTGAAGCTCTAATGGCAAAGGATAAGGACGTACGTCCGATCATCAAGCTGAAGTCGACCGCGGGCACGGGCTACACCTACGTGACGCGCAAGAACCGTCGTAACGACCCGGACCGTCTGGTCCTGAAGAAGTACGACCCCAAAATCCGCCAGCACGTCGAATTCCGAGAGGAGCGCTAAACACATGGCTAAGAAGTCAATGATCGCTAAGAACGAACAGCGTAAAGTCATCGTCGAGCGTTACGCTGCAAAGCGCCTCGAACTGAAGAAGGCTCTGGTTGATCCCAACTCAACCGATGAAGTACGCGAAGCTGCCCGCCTCGGCCTGCAGAAGCTGCCCCGCAACGCCTCACCGGTACGTCTGCGTAACCGCGACATCATCGATGGCCGTCCGCGCGGTACCTTCCAGAAGTTCGGCATCTCCCGTGTTCGCTTCCGCGACATGGCTCACCGCGGTGAGCTCCCGGGCATCACGAAGTCTTCCTGGTAATTCAGTACTCCTGAAGCCAGTGGCTTGAAGAAGGGCCGGCAACCATTTGGTTGCCGGCCCTTCTTACGTTTAAGGCCTTGGCAGTTTCACGCCCCCACTGTTCCGCGCCGCGGTGACGCACCACACAGTGCTGGCTTACGACGCCGGCGAGCCTGGTTGGGTGGTTTTGGGTTGTGGTGGCGGGGTTTTTGGGTGGTGGGGTGGGTGTGGGGGGGTGGAGTTGCGGTGGGGGCGTGGTGGGTGTATTGTTTTCTAAGTCGCCGCGAGGGAGACCAGCGGAAATGCTGGGAACCGGAGGCGGCCAATCCCCTAAATTTCAAGACCGGATCTGGTCGGCGTTTTGTGCGCTCCGGGTTCGGGTGGGGCGGGTTGGATGGTTTGCGGGTCGCGGAAACGCTGATTTGCAAAGCGGTCCGGACTCGGGTAAGTTTGAAAAGTTGCTCCGGAGCGATCCGCGACCGAAATGTTGGTTGTGGTGGTGCCGGGTGTGTCTGTTGTTTGAGAACTCAATAGTGTGCCAAGTTTGTTGATACCAATTTATTGTATTGAATTGGTTGAATTTGCCGGGCCCGCCACCCCGTGGTGTGGTCTGGTG